>DASUON010000049.1:0-10284 GCA_036276615.1 Burkholderiaceae bacterium | reverse complement strand
CGGCGCGGGCGCTGATCGTCAGCAACACCACCGTGGCCCCGCTGTACGCCCAGGCCCTCAAGGCCGCGCTGCTGGCACAGCAGCCGCCGCTGTACCAGGCGGTGGATGTGCTGGCCCTGCCGGATGGCGAGCAGTTCAAGGACGCCGCCACCCTCAACCTCATCTACGACCAGTTGCTGGGCAGCGGTGCCGACCGCAAGACCGTGCTGTACGCCCTGGGCGGCGGCGTGGTGGGCGACATGACCGGTTTTGCCGCCGCCTGCTACATGCGCGGCGTGCCCTTTGTGCAGGTGCCCACCACCCTGCTGGCGCAGGTGGACAGCAGCGTGGGTGGCAAAACCGCCATCAACCACCCGCTGGGCAAGAACATGATCGGGGCCTTCTACCAGCCGCAGCGGGTGGTGGCCGACCTGGATGTGCTCAACACCCTGCCCGCACGGGAGTTCAGCGCCGGGCTGGCCGAGGTCATCAAATACGGCCCCATTGCCGACATGGCGTTTTTCGACTGGATCGACACCCACCTGGACGGCCTGCTGGCCCGCGACCCGGCGCTGCTGGCCACCGCGGTGCGCCGCAGCTGCGAAATCAAGGCCTGGGTGGTGGGGCAGGACGAGAAGGAGAGCGGGCTGCGCGCCATCCTCAACTTTGGCCACACCTTCGGCCACGCCATCGAGGCCGGGCTGGGTTATGGCGAGTGGCTGCACGGCGAGGCAGTGGGCTGCGGCATGGTCATGGCCGCCCACCTCAGCCAGCGCCTGGGCTGGGTGGACGAGGCGTTTGTGCAGCGCCTCACCCGCCTGGTGAAGGCGGCGGGCCTGCCCACCGTGGGCCCTGACCTGGGCGCCCAGCGCTACCTGGAGCTGATGCGCGTGGACAAGAAGAGCGAGGGCGGCACCATCCAGTTTGTGCTGATCGGCAACGCCCCGCTGGCCCAGGGCGGCACTGGCCCCGGCTGCGCCACCACCGCCAAGGCCCCCGATGCGGTGGTGACCGAGGTGCTGGCGGCTTGTGTGCAGGCTGCTTAGTTTTTGAGAGCAGTCAGCGCTTTCAAACAAAGCGCTATGGCCTTTTTTAATGTGAAATTTGAAACGAGGCTGACCATGGCCGTCACCGCCCTTCAAGCCTCCGAGTTGTCGGTGGCCCTGGCCCCCGAGACCTTGGGGTTTGCCGACACCTCGGCCCTGATCCACGACACCCTGCCCTGGGTGGGGCAGGAGCGGGCGCACGACGCCGCCCGCTTCGGCCTGGCCATGGCCGAGCCCGACTACAACCTGTTTGTGCTGGGCGAGCCGGGCTGTGGCCGCTCGTCCCTGCTGAAGCAGGCGGCGCAACAGGTGGCCGCCACCCGCCCGGTGCCGCCCGACCTGTGTTACCTGCACAACTTCGACACGCCCGAACATCCGCTGGCGCTGCGCATGCCCGCGGGCCAGGGGCGCGAGCTGCGCCAGCACTTGGCGGCGCTGGTCAAGACGCTGCAAACCGACATCCCCAAGCGGCTGGCCCGCCCCGAGGTCAAGGCCGACGAGGCCCGGGCCCGCCAGACCTTCGAGCAGCAGGAGGGCGAGGCCTACCAGCGCCTGGTCACCCACGCCGAGGCCCACCACTTCTCGCTGCACAAGGACGAGGGGCGGCTGGTCTTCACCTACGTGGGCGAGGGTGACCAACCCCTGACCGAGCTGGAGGCCGCCAAGCTGCCCGCCGCCGAACGCGCCCGCGTGGACGCGCTGGAGCAGGCCCTGCGCGACGAGATCCAGCGTTTTCTGGAACTGGCGGGCGCGCTGGAGCGCCAGACCCGCGACGCCCTGACCGTGCTGCACCAGCAGGCCATCAAGCCGCTGCTGGACCACGAACTGCAAGCCATCCGCGTGGCGCTGAAAAAACAGATCAAGGACACCGTCAAGCTGGGCAAACACCTCGACCGCGTGGCTCAGGACGTGCTGGACCACCTGGAGCTGTTCCAGCCGTTCGAGGAAGACGAAGAGGGCCGCCAGGAGGCCCTGGACGCCCTGTTGCAGCGCTACCGCATCAACCTGGTGGTGGACAACGCGGGCCGCGAGGGGGCGCCGGTCATCGTGGAGGCCAACCCGGTGCACCGGGCGCTGTTTGGCAGCATCGAATACCAGTCGGAAGAAGACGTGCTGCAGACCGACTTCACCCGCATCCGCGCGGGCAGCCTGCTCAAGGCGCACGGCGGTTTCCTGGTGCTGCACCTGCGCGACCTGATCGCCGATGAAGAGGTGTGGGAACGGCTGCGCCGCGTCATGCGCAATGGCCGGGTGCAGATCGAAGAGCCCATGCCGCTGCTGGCGGCGCTGCCCGCGGTGTCGCTGGAGCCGGAGGCGGTGGACATCCAGGTCAAGGTCATCCTCATCGGCACCGTGGAGCAGTACCACGCCGTGCGCGAGGGCGACCCGGAGTTTGCCCGCCACTTCCAGGTGAAGGTGGAGTTTGCCGACACCTTCGTCAGCACGCCCGACACCCAGCGGGCGTTTGCGGTGTTTGTGGCCCACCTGTGCCAGCAGCGCGGCCTGCCGCACTGCACCGCGGGGGCGGTGGCGCGGCTGCTGGAGGCCTCGCACCGCGACGCCGACGACCAGGCCCGCCAAAGCGCCCAGTTCTCGGCCACCGAGGCGCGCGTGTTCGAAAGCGCGGCCCTGGCCCGCCAGCGCGGGGGGCGGCTGATCGACGCCGCCGACGTGGAGCAGGCGCTGCGCGCCCGCATCGCCCGCCACAACCACCTGGAGGAGGAGCTGCTGGCCACGGTGGCCGATGGCGAGCGCCTCATCACCGTGCACGGCGAGCGCGTGGGCCAGCTCAACGGCCTGACCCAGCTCGACCTGGGGGACCACCGCTTTGGCATGCCGGTGCGGCTGACAGCACGCACCTTTGCCGGCACGCGGGGGGTGCTCAACATCGAGCGCGAGGTGGAAATGTCCGGCCCCATCCACGACAAGGGCGTGCTCATCCTGCAAAGCCACCTGGGTGCGCTGTTCGCCCACCTGGCACCGCTGGCCATGACGGCGTCGCTGGTGTTCGAGCAGGAGTACCACGGGGTGGAGGGCGATTCGGCCTCGTGTGCCGAGTTGTACGCGCTGCTGTCCTCGCTGTCGGGCGTGGCGCTGCGCCAGGGCGTGGCCGTCACCGGGGCGGTCAACCAGTTTGGCGAGGTGCTGCCGGTGGGCGGGCTGAACGAGAAGATCGAAGGTTACTTCCGCGTCTGCCAGGTGCTGGGGCTGGACGGGCAGCAGGGTGTGCTGATGCCGGCACGCAACCGCCGCCACCTGGTGCTGTCGGCCCAGGTGCGCGAGGCCGTGGCCGAGGGGCGCTTCCACATCCACACCCAGCAGCACGCCCACGAGGGGCTGGCCTGGCTCACCGGCCAGACCGTGGGCGAGCTGGACGCCGCCACGGGCCGCTACCCCGAGAACACCGTGCTGGGCCGCGCCCAGGCCCGGCTGCGGGATTTTCGCCGGGCGGTGGTCCGCCCACGGCGTTGACGGGAAAAATTGCAATAAAAAAGTGCCTCTGGCGCTTTTAATGAAAGCGTAAGAAGCTTCTGTTTTGATAGCGGTGGCCCTGTCCGCACGTCCAACGACCTTCGGGGGTATCCTGTCGTTTTCCCTGTCCTGACCCCTCCTTGGAGGGTGTACGCTGCGGTTGTTTGTATGAATGAAGAATGACATTTTCGGGCGGCCCTCGGGGTTGCCGTGAGGGTGTTGTCTGTCTCCACGTTCCATGTCCACCAGTCCCAGCGTTTTTCTTGCCGATTCGTCGATCCCAGGTCGCATGCGCTCACGCCCCTGGGTGGTGCTGGGTGTCGTGTTTGTCCTGACGTTTGCGGGCGGGGTGCTGCTGGTGCGCGACGCCGTCACCCGCACGGTGGAGCAGCAGGCGCTGGCGGTGGCCGAGATCGTGGCGCAGCAGGCGGTGGTGGCCCGTTCGGTCTACAACAAGGAAGTGGTGGCCAAGCTGGCCCGCGATGGGTTGGGGGCCGACGCCCATTCGGACCAGCGCCTGGGCCATGTGCCCATTCCGGCGCAGTTCCTCAAGCTGGTGGGGCGCGCCAGTTCGGAGCGGGCCGACAAACTCTACGAGTACCGCCCGGTGAGCAAATGGAACCTGGAGCCGTCGCAGGGCTTGTCCGACGACTTTCTGCGCTGGGCCTGGCCCCAGTTGGAAAGCCAGGAGGCGGCGCAGCCGCCAGGGGTTCGCCAATGGACGCCCGTGTCCCGCTTTGAAGAGCACAACGGGCAGCGCGTGTTGCGGCTGCTGGTGGCCGATCCGGCCTCGCAAATGGGCTGTGTGGCCTGCCACAACCGTTACGAGCAGCAGCCCGACATCCAACGCCAGCGCGTGGCGGCAGGGGTGACGCCCGGCAAGCAGTGGACGTTGCACGAGCTGATGGGGGCGCTGTCCGTCACCATCCCGCTGGACCGGGCCGAAGCCCTGGCGGGCACCCAGGTGGGCAAGACCTCGCTGTTCATCTTTGCCATCCTGGGCGGCAGCTTTGTGGCGGTGTTCTGGTACAACCTGCGCCTGACCCGGCAGGAGCGAAGCCTGCACGAGACCGAGGCTCAGCTGGCCCGCTCCGAGCTGGTGGCCCGCACCGCCCGCGACCTGCTGGAGGCCAAGGAAGGCGTCGAGCAGGCGTTTGCCGAACTCTCCACCTACATGCAGGCCATCGACCAGCACGCCATCGTGTCGGTGGCCGAGCGGGATGGGCGCATCGTTCAAGTCAATGACCGGCTGGTGGAGGTCAGCGGCTTCACCCGCGAGGAGTTGCTGGGGCAGGACCACCGCCTTCTGAACTCGGGCACCCACGACAAGGGGTTCTTCACGCAGATGTGGAAGACCCTGGCCTCTGGCCAAGTGTGGCGGGGCGTCATCTGCAACCGCACCAAGGGCGGGGACCTGTACTGGGTGGATTCGGCCATCGTGCCGCTCAAGGACGGGCGCGGCGAGATCGTGCGTTACGTGTCCATTCGCATCGACATCACCGAACGCAAGCGGGCCGAGCAGGAAATGCTGCGCCTGGCCACCACCGACGGCCTCACCGGGCTGGCCAACCGCGGCCTGTTGCGTGACCGCATGCAACAGGCGCTGGCGCACGACCGCCGGATGGGGGAGCATGCCGCGCTGCTGTTCATCGACCTGGACCATTTCAAGGCCGTCAACGATTCCTTCGGGCACGACATGGGCGACCGCCTGCTGGTGGAGGTGGCCCATCGCCTGCGGGGCTGTGTGCGCAGCGAGGACACCGTGGCGCGGCAGGGTGGGGACGAGTTCATCGTGTTCCTGCCCAGCATCTCCAAGCCCGACGATGCGGGCGTTCTGGCCGAAAAGCTCCAGCGGGTGTTGTCGCTGCCGGTGGTCATCGATGGCCGCGAGTTGTACGTGGGCGGCAGCATCGGGGTGGCGGTGTTCCCCGAAGACGGAGCCGACGTTGATGCCCTGCTCAAACGCAGCGACGCGGCCATGTACCAAGCCAAGGAGGGTGGGCGTGGTCGGGTGGCCTACGCATCGTCCAGCCTGGACCAATCGGCGTTCGAACGCTACACACTGGGGGCCGAGCTGCGCCGCGCCGCCGACCGGGGCGAATTGCGGTTGGTGTACCAGCCCATCGTGAACCTGGCCGATGGCCGCATGACGGCCATGGAGGCGCTGTTGCGCTGGCAGCACCCGCAACGCGGGGCGGTGTCACCGGCCGACTTCATTCCCCTGGCCGAGGCCACCGGGCAGATCGTGGCGCTGGGGGATTGGGTCATCCTGCACGCCTGCCAGCAAATCCGCCGCTGGCTCGACGCGGGGCTGGACGTGCCGCGGGTGGCCATCAACCTGTCGGCCCTCCAGGTGCAACAGGGCAGCCTGATCACCCGGCTGCAAGACATCCTGGACGAGACCGGGGTGCGCGGCGATGGCCTGGAGTTCGAGATCACCGAAGGCTGCCTGATGCGCCAGACCGAAGACGTGCAGCGCACCCTGCTGGAGTTGCAGGCCATGGGAGCCCACCTGGCCATCGACGACTTCGGCACCGGCTACTCCAGCCTGGCCTACCTCAAGCGCCTGCCCATCCACACCCTCAAGATCGACCGCAGCTTTGTGGTGGACATTGGCGTGGACGCCGACGACACCGCCATCGTGGAAACCGTGGTGGCCCTGGGCCACAACCTGCATTTGCGTGTGGTGGCCGAGGGCGTGGAAACCCCGTTGCAGCGCGACTTCCTGGCCACCTTGGGGTGCGACCACGGGCAGGGCTACCTGTTCAGCCGCCCGCTGGAGGAAGCCGCCATGACCGAGCACCTGCGCCAGGCCGCCTCGCCAGACGGCGCCCACGTCACCTGAGCATGGCCGCGCCGCTGCACCACCTGGCTTGCCAGCCCCACGCCACCCGTGGGCGGCGGCATGCCGAGCCGCCCGCACCCACGCGCAACCCGTTCCAGCGCGACCGCGACCGCATCGTGCACAGCACGGCGTTTCGGCGGCTGGTCTACAAGACGCAGGTCTTCCTCAACCACGAGGGCGACCTGTTTCGCACCCGCCTGACCCACAGCCTGGAGGTGGCCCAGCTGGGTCGCAGCATCGCCCGCAGCCTGGGGCTGGACGAAGACCTGGTGGAAGCCATCTCGCTGGCCCATGACCTGGGCCACACCCCGTTTGGCCACGCCGGGCAGGACGCCCTGCACGACTGCATGCGCGAGCACGGCGGCTTCGAGCACAACCTGCAAAGCCTGCGGGTGGTGGACCGGTTGGAAGAGCGGTATCCCGCGTTCGACGGGCTCAACCTGTGTTTTGAAACCCGCGAAGGCATCCTCAAACACTGCAGCCGCGCCCATGCCGAGGCGCTGGAGGCGCAGGAGCCCCACGGCGTGGCCCGCCGCTTCCTCGATGGCCACGCCCCCTCGCTGGAAGCCCAGCTGTGCAACCTGGCCGATGAAATCGCCTACAACGCCCACGACGTGGACGACGGCGTGCGCTCCGGCCTCATCACGCTGGAGCAGGTGGCCGAGGTGCCGCTGGTCCAGCGCTTCCTGCGCGAGACCCTGGCCGAACACCCCCGGCTCCAGGGCCGCCGCCTGCTGTTCGAAACCATACGCCGCATGCTCAGCGAGCAGGTGTACGACGTGATTGCCGCCACCCAGGCCGCGGTGGCCGACGCCGGGGTGACCACCCCTGAAGAAGCCCGCCGTGCCGGGGTGCTGCTGCGGTTTTCGGCGGACATGCGGGCGCAGTCCACCGCGCTCAAGCGTTTTTTGTTCCAGCAGCTCTACCGCCACCCCACCGTCACCGACAGCATGGACCGCGCCCGCCGGGTGGTGCACGAGCTGTTTGCCCTGTACCTGGAACACCCGCCCGCCAACCTCAGCCCGCAGCACGGCGAAAGCCCGTACCGGGCCGTGGCCGACTACATCGCGGGCATGACCGACCGCTTTGCGCTGTCAGCCCACCGCCAATGGAGTGGACAATCGCTGTTCGATCCTTATTGACGATTTCGAACATGGGCTTTTTGCAGCAGCTCAAAGACCGGGCCACCGATGTGCAGGCCCGGCAAGGTCAGGCCAGCCGCGACCTGGACGAACAACTCACCCACACCGAGGCCGCCTGCCAGCGCGTCTGGCAGTACCTGAGTGAGCTGGCGGTCCAGCTCAACGTCCTTCAGCCCGCGGCCCGCCCGCTGGCGCTGGACGCCCGTGCCCCCTGGCCCGCGATGCGCCTGGCCGATTTCCGCTTTGACGCCCGGCGCAAGATCCTGCGCTCGCGCGAGGTGTTCGAACACCTCGCCATGGGCTGGCGGGTGGTGCCGGTGGACCCGGCGTGCCCGCCCCAATCGGAGGTGAGCGTCAACTTCCCGCCCGACCTGGCGCGGGTGGAGGCCCGGCTGGCCGCCGGGCAGGTGCGTTTCAACCGCGTGGAAGAGCGCAACCCCGACACCAACAAGCTGCTGGCCGTGCGCTTCGAACACGACATGGCCGCCCGCGGCAGCGTGGTGTTCACCCCCGACCATGACCAGGGCCGCGTGCACCTGCGCCTGCAAGGGGTGGTGGGCTTTCAGGTCCAGACGCTGGTGCTGGCCGCCCACGAGGTGAGCACCGACCGGCTGGACGACCTGGCGCGGGCCATCGTCGGCGACCTTGACGTGTTCCTCTGACCCGCCATGGCCCGCCTGCCTCGGCTGTGCATCCCCGGTCAGCTGCACCATGTGTTGTGGCGTGGGGCTTCGGGGCAGGTGGTGTTTGTCGACGACGAAGACCGTGCCGCTTTCCTGGAGCACCTGGCCCAGGTGGCGGCCCAGCACCGGCTGGCCATTCACGCCTGGGCCTTGATGCCCGACCACATTCACCTGCTGCTCACCCCACAGGACGCCGTTGGCCTGAGTGCTGGCATGCAAGCCTTGGGGCGGCGGCATGTGCAGACGTTCAACCGCCGCCATGCACGGCGCGGCACGCTGTGGGAAGGGCGCTACCGCTCCACCGTGCTGGAGTCCGACCCTTGGCTGCTGCGGGCCATGGTGTGGATGGACACCCACCCCCAGCGCAGCGGTGCCGTGGCCGATGGGGCGGGCGCACACCCGTGGGTGAGCGCCGCGCATTACCTGGGGCAGAGCAGCCACCGGCTGCTGACGGTGCCGCCCCAGTATTGGGCGCTGGGCAACACGCCCTTTGCCCGCGAGGCGGCCTACCGCACCTTGCTGGAGCAAGGCTGTGCACCCGCGCACGTCCAGGCGCTGGCGCAGGCCGCGCTCAAGGGCTGGGTGCTGGGTTCCGAGGCGTTTGTGGCGGCCCTGCAAAGTGGCACCCCCCGCCGTTTGCAGCCGGGTCGCCCGGGGCGTCCGCCCCGAATGGCTGAATCCACGGCCTGAATTTCACGACAAAAATCGTGCTCTGGCGCTTTCCATGAGTGGCATTGTTGCTACTGAATTCAATGTGTCCCCAATTTATATTTGACTGAATTTGTCGTTATTTAAATGGGGTCAGACACCGTTTAAAAGCCTTGGCATGCGGGTTGCAATGGAATATCCTCTTGACTTGTCCGCATTTTTTTGAGGAGTTTGGTGTGACCGACCCCATGAGCATCCAGTCCGCGCAGGCACAACTGCAACAAGAAGGCCTGTACGACCCCGCCAACGAGCACGACGCGTGTGGCGTCGGCTTTGTGGCCCACATCAAGGGCGTCAAGAGCCACGCCATCGTGGGCCAGGCCCTCAAGATCCTCGAAAACCTGGACCACCGCGGTGCCGTGGGTGCCGACAAGCTCATGGGCGACGGCGCGGGCATCCTCATCCAGCTGCCCGACGCGCTGTACCGCGAGGACATGGCCCAACAAGGCATCAACCTGCCGCCCGCCGGTGAATACGGCGTGGGCATGATCTTCCTGCCCAAGGAGCACGCCAGCCGCCTAGCCTGCGAGCAGGAGATGGAGCGCGCCATCAAGGCCGAAGGCCAGGTGCTGCTGGGCTGGCGCGACGTGCCGGTCAACACCGGCATGCCCATGTCGCCCCGCGTGCGCGCCAAGGAACCCATCATCCGCCAGGTGTTCATTGGCCGTGGCAACGACGTGATCGTGCAGGATGCGCTGGAGCGCAAGCTGTACGTCATCCGCAAGAAGGCCAGCAAGGCCATTTCCAAGCTGGGGCTGAAGCACTCCAAGGAGTACTACGTGCCCAGCATGAGCAGCCGCACCATCATCTACAAGGGCCTGCTGCTGGCCGACCAGGTGGGCACCTACTACCTGGACCTGCAAGACCCGCGCTGCGTGTCGGCTCTGGGCCTGGTGCACCAGCGCTTCTCCACCAACACCTTCCCCGAGTGGCCGCTGGCCCACCCCTACCGCTATGTGGCGCACAACGGTGAAATCAACACCGTGCGCGGCAACTACAACTGGATGCGGGCCCGCGAAGGCGTCATGACCTCGCCCGTGCTGGGCGACGACCTGAAAAAGCTCTACCCCCTGAGCTTCCCCGACCAGTCCGACACCGCCACCTTCGACAACTGCCTGGAGCTGCTGACCATGGCAGGCTACCCCATGGCCCAGGCGGTGATGATGATGATTCCCGAGCCGTGGGAACAGCACACCCTGATGGACGAGCGTCGCAAGGCGTTCTACGAGTACCACGCCGCCATGATGGAGCCGTGGGACGGCCCCGCCTCCATCGTGTTCACCGACGGCCGCCAGATCGGTGCTACGCTGGACCGCAACGGCCTGCGCCCCTCGCGCTACTGCATCACCGACGACGACATGGTCATCATGGGTTCGGAAGCCGGTGTGCTGCCCGTGCCCGAGAGCAAG
>DASUON010000048.1:0-2379 GCA_036276615.1 Burkholderiaceae bacterium | reverse complement strand
TCACGTCCACAAAGCCAGGAAGGCCCGCAGGGGCGGTCACAGGGGTTTGGTTTGGTGTGGTCATGGCTCAACCCTCCCCGCCCTGTTGCAGCAGCGTACAGCCCTGCTTCAGGGCACTGAGGCCCCGGTGTGCCTTGGCTGTGGCCGTGGCCCAGCCGCTGGGGCTGCAATCTGGCCCAGTGAGCTGGCGCAGGGCGTGGCCCAGGGCGTTGACGGCCTGCATGTGCAGGTGCACCAGGTCGGCAGGCTGGGGGCTGTGGGTGGGTTGGCGCACGGCGTGTGCCGTGAGGGTGGGCGGCATTGCGCGGCGGCTTGCCATCGAAATGACCATGGTCATGGTTTCATGCTCCTACTTGAGACTTAAACCACCCGCCAGCCGTGTTCAGCGGGCAACGGGTGGGCTGGATGTTGAACACACGCACACAGACGTGCCGCCAGCCTTACGGACAGACGCATCCAGCCCGAAACAGACGTGGCAGGGGTAACCCCGGCCACAGCGCCAGCATTGACCATGGACCAAGGCAGGCAGTGTTCAGACGTGACAAAACCCCGCTTGTCGGTGGGGGTCAGCAACCGCTACTTCTGGGTGTGTTCAGCACCGGGCCTTTCGGCTTGCGGGCATTGTGCCATGGGGTGCGGTGGGGGCGTCAAGGGGGTGGGGAGAACGAACCTCTGCCCCCAGCCGCACCCTTGCTCCCGCCGCACACAGCGCCAGCGGGTGGCCCATGGTTGCAAGGATTGTTAAACTTTGTGCTACTTCAACCAACCAAGGGGCAGCGCATGCACACATCAACACTTCGGGCTGCGGGCGGCTCCATCGCCTTGACCATTCCGCAGCCACTGGCCCGGCTGCTGTCGCTGCACGCTGGTGAAGCCGTCACGCTGGAAGCAGAGGGTGGACGGCTGGTGGTGGCCCCCCAGCGGCGCAAGCGCTACACGGCGTCCGACCTGGTGGCCATGCAGGGCAAGGCCCCGCTGCTGGTGGATGCCGAATGGGATGCCATGCCCCCAACGGGTACTGAGGCAGCGCTTTGACCAGGCGCACGTTTGAACGGGGCGACATCATCGCCTTGGGCTTTGACCCCACCAAGGGCCGGGAACAGCAGGGCACACGGCCTGCCCTGGTGCTGACCCCAAAAGCCATCAACCGCCTTGGGTTGGTGGGGGTGTGCCCCATCACCCAGGGCGGCGGCTTTGCCCGGGATGTGGGCATGGCCGTACCGCTGATGGGCGCAGGCACCCAAACGCAGGGCGTGGTGCTGGTGCAGCAGTTCCGCATGATTGACGCCACAGCCAGGGGCGCACGCCTCATTGAACGCGCCCCGGATGATGTGACCGAGGAAGCCCGAGCCCGAGTGGCCGCACTGGTGGACTGACAGCCACCCACCACCCACACGCCCAAAGAAAACCCTGTACCGGTGGCTACACAGTGGCTACACGGCCAAAAACACCCCCAGCAAAAAGCAAAAAACCCGCTTCATTTCTGAGAGCGGGTTTTCTATGTCTACTGGCGGAAAGAGAGGGATTCGAACCCTCGGTACAGGAGAACCTGTACGCCGGATTTCGAATCCGGTGCATTCGACCACTCTGCCATCTTTCCGGGTCGTTTCAGGTAAGCCAGCGATTCTAGCAGCCTCAGGCCTTGAGGACTTCCACGCCGCCCATGTAGGGGCGCAGCACGGCGGGCACGGTGATGCTGCCGTCGGCGTTCTGGTGGTTTTCCAGCACGGCCACCAGGGCACGGCCCACGGCCAGGCCCGAGCCGTTGAGGGTGTGCACCAGCTCGTTCTTACCCTGGGCGTTCTTGAAGCGGGCCTGCAGGCGGCGGGCCTGGAAGGCTTCGCAGTTGCTGACCGAGCTGATTTCACGGTAGGTGTTCTGCGCGGGCAGCCACACCTCCAGGTCGTGGGTGCGGGTGGCACCAAAGCCCATGTCGCCGGTGCACAGCACGATGACGCGGTAGGGCAGCTCCAGCTTTTGCAGCACGGCCTCGGCGTGGGCGGTCATCTGGTCCAGCGCTTCGTGGCTTTTTTCGGGGTGGGTGATCTGCACCATTTCCACCTTGTCGAACTGGTGCTGACGGATCAGGCCGCGGGTGTCGCGCCCGGCGCTGCCCGCTTCGGAGCGGAAGCAGGGGGTGTGGGCAGTGAGGCGGATGGGCAGGTCGGCCTCGGCCACGATCTCGTCACGCACGAAGTTGGTCAACGGCACTTCGCTGGTGGGGATGAGGTACAGCGCCTGGGTGTCGGGCACCTCTTCGCCCTCCTGGCCGCCCTTCTTGGCGGCAAACAGGTCGCCCTCGAACTTGGGCAGCTGGCCGGTGCCGCGCAGGCTTTCGCCGTTGACGATGTAGGGGGTGTAACACTCGGTGTAGCCGTG
>DASUON010000047.1:0-4743 GCA_036276615.1 Burkholderiaceae bacterium | reverse complement strand
GCGGATGGTGGGGCTGCGGTCGGACACCACGTTCAGCGCAATGGCGGGCGGAATGCTGGCCTGCAACTGCGGCAGCAGCGCCCGCACCTTGTCCACCGACTCGATGATGTTGGCCCCCGGGGCCTTGTACAGCATGAGCAGGATGGCCGGTTGGCCGTTGGCCACGCCGTAGTTGCGAGAGTCCTGAACCGAATCCACCACCTGAGCCACATCGGACAAGCGCAAGGCGCTTCCATTTTTGTAGCGAACGATCAGCGGCGCGTAGTCGGCGGCGGTGCGGGCCTGGTCGTTGGCGGTGATCTGCCAGGTGCGGCTGCCGTCGTCCAGCAGGCCCTTGGGGCGGTTGGCGTTGGCCGCGGTGACCACCACCCGGATGTCGTCCAGCGCCAAGCCCTGCGCCGCCAGGCGGTTGGGGTCCAGCGCAATGCGCACCGCGGGCAATGCCCCGCCGCCAATGTTGACCTGCCCGATGCCGTCCACCTGCGCCAGCCGCTGCGCCAGCACGGTGGAGGCGGCGTCGTACATCTGCCCGCGGGTGAGCGTGTCCGACGTGAGCGACAGGATCAGGATGGGTGCATCCGCCGGGTTCACCTTGCGGTACTGGGGCATGCTGGGCATGCCGGTGGGCAGCAGCGTGCGGGCGGCGTTGATGGCGGCCTGCACATCGCGGGCGGCACCGTTGATGTCGCGGTCCAGGTCAAACTGCAAGGTGATGCGGGTGTTGCCCTGCGACGAGCTGGAGGTGATTTCCGTCACCCCCGCCAGCGAACCCAGCGCCCGCTCCAGCGGCGTGGCCACGGTGGCCGCCATGGTCTCGGGGCTGGCCCCCGGCAGGCTGGCGGTGACCGACAGGGTGGGGAACTCCACCTGCGGCAGCGGGGCCACCGGCAGGCGGAAGAACGCCAGCACCCCGGCCAGGGCCAGGCCCAGCGTCAGCAGCCATGTGGCCACCGGGCGGTGGATGAAGGCGGCCGACAGGTTCACCGCCGCCCCACCACTCGGGAAAACAGCAGGTAGATCACCGGCGTGCTGAACAGCGTGAGCAACTGGCTGACGATGAGGCCGCCCACCAGCGTCACGCCCAACGGTTGGCGCAACTCGCTGCCCACGCCCTGCCCCAGCATCAGCGGCAAGGCCCCCAGCAGCGCGGCCAGCGTGGTCATGAGGATGGGGCGAAAGCGCAGCAGGCAGGCCTGGAAAATGGCTTGGCGCGGCGGCAGGCCCTGCTCGCGCTCGGCCTCCAGCGCAAAGTCGATCATCATGATGGCGTTCTTCTTCACGATGCCGATGAGCAGGATGACCCCGATCACCGCCATCAGCCCCAGCTCCATGCGCGCCACCAGCAGCGCCAGCAGCGCACCCACCCCCGCCGACGGCAGTGTGGACAGGATGGTGACCGGGTGGATGGTGCTCTCGTACAGCACCCCCAGCACGATGTACATGGTGACCACCGCCGCCAGGATCAGCCACAGCGTGTTGGCCAGCGAGGCCTCGAACGCCAGCGCCGCGCCCTGAAACCGGGTGTCGATGCTGGCGGGCAGGCCCAGTTCGGCCTCGGCCGCCTGGATGGCCGCCACCGCGTCGCCCAGCGCCACGCCCGGCGCGGTGTTGAACGACACCGTGGCCGCCGGAAACTGCGCCACATGGTTGACCACCAGGCTGGCGGGTTTTTCCACCACCCGCGCCACCGCCGTGAGCGCAATGGGCGTGCCCGTGCCGCCATTGAGCGTGCTGGGCACGTACAGCTGGCCCAGCATGCCGGGGCTGGTGCGCCAGGCCGGGTCGGCCTCCAGCACCACCCGGTACTGGTTGGACTGGGTGAAGATGGTGGAGATCAGCCGCTGTCCAAAGGCGTTGTACAGCGCGTTGTCGATGGCGGCCACCGACACGCCCAGCCGTGCGGCGGCGGCGCGGTCAATCTCCACATAGGCTTGCAGGCCGTCGTCCTGCAGGTCACTGCCCACGTCCACCAGTTGGGGCAGCTGTTGCAGGCGCTCCAGCAGCCGTGCGGTCCAGCGGCTCAGGGCCTCGCTGTCGGGGGAGCTCAGCAAAAACTGGTATTGCGTTTTGGCCACCCGGTCTTCAATGCTCAGGTCTTGCACGGGTTGCAGGTACAGCGCCATGCCCGGCACCCGGCCCGCCGTGCCGTCGGACAGGCGGCGGATGACGGCCTGGATGTCCTGGTCTGACGGGCTGCGTTCGGCCTTGGGTTTGAGGTTGAGCAACATGCGCCCGGCGTTGAGCGTGGCATTGGCCCCATCCACCCCGATGAACGAGGACAGGCTTTGCACCGCCGGGTCTTGCAGCAGCAGGTCGGCCATGCGCTGCTGGCGCTCGGCCATGGCGGCAAACGAGGTGGAGGCCGGGCCCTCGGTGATGACCTGCACCACCCCCGTGTCCTGCACCGGGAAAAAGCCCTTGGGCACCACGAGGTACAGCCCCACGGTGGCCGCCAGCGTCAGCCCGAACACCGCCAGCGTGAGCGGCTGGTGGTGGAGCACCGTGGTCAGCCAGCGGCCATACCCAGCAATGAGGGCGTCGAAAAACCGGCCCGTGGCCCGGTACAGCCGCCCGTGGGCGCTGTCGGGCGTGTGGCGCAGCAGGCGGGCGCACAGCATGGGCGTGAGCGTGAGCGACACCACCGCCGAAATGAGGATGGACACCGCCAGCGTGACCGCAAACTCGTGGAACAGCCGCCCCACCACATCGGCCATGAACAGCAGAGGGATCAGCACGGCAATGAGCGAGATGGTCAGCGAGACGATGGTGAAGCCGATCTGCTGCGCCCCCTTCAGCGCGGCCTGCAGGGGCGCTTCGCCCTCTTCCACGTAGCGGGCGATGTTTTCGATCATCACGATGGCGTCGTCCACCACAAAGCCGGTGGCCACCGTCAGCGCCATCAGCGTGAGGTTGTTGATGGAGTAGCCCAGCAGGTGCATCACGCCAAAGGTGCCCACCAGCGACAGCGGCACCGCCAGCGCCGGGATCAACGTGGCCGAGGGGCTGCGCAGGAACACAAAAATCACCGCCACCACCAGCACCATGGCCAGCAGCAGCTCGTGCTGCACGTCGGTGACCGAGGCGCGGATGGTGGTGGTGCGGTCGGTCAGCACCTGCATGTCCAGCGAGGCGGGCAGCGTGCCCTGCAGCTTGGGCAACAACAGCTTGAGGCGGTCCACCGTCTCGATGACGTTGGCCCCCGGTTGGCGCTGAATGTTGAGGATCACACCCGCCCGCTGCTGGCCGCCATAGCCGGCCCAAGCGGAGAGGCGGTCGTTCTCGGGCGCGTCCACGATGGCGGCCACGTCTTTCAGGCGCACGGGGCTGCCGTTCTTGAAGGCCACGATCTGGTTGGCGTAGTCGGCGGCGGTGCGCAGCTGGTCGTTGGCGTCCAGCGTGGAGGCGCGGGCCGCGCCGTCAAAGCTGCCCTTGGCCTGGTTGACGTTGGCGTTGCCAATCGCGGTGCGCAGGTCTTCCAGGCTCATGCCCAGCGCGGCCAGCGCCGCCGGGTTGGCCTGGATGCGCACCGCCGGGCGCTGCCCGCCCGCCACCGCCACCAGGCCCACGCCCGGCACCTGGCTGAGCTTGGGGGCCAGGCGGTTTTCCACCAGGTCGTGCACCTTGATGACGGGCAGCGACGGCGAGGTGACGGCCAGCGTGAGCACCGGCGCGTCCGCCGGGTTGACCTTGCTGTACAGCGGCGGCATGGGCAGGTCGTTGGGCAGCAGGTTGGCCCCGGCGTTGATGGCGGCCTGCACCTGCTGCTCGGCCACGTCCAGCGCCACATCCAGCGTGAAGCGCAGCGTGATGACCGACGCACCGCCCGAGCTGGTGGACGACATCTGCGCCAGCCCCGGCATCTGCCCGAACTGGCGCTCCAGCGGCGCGGTGACCGACGAGGTGACCACCTCCGGGCTGGCCCCGGGGTACAGCGTGGTGACCTGGATGGTGGGGTAGTCCACCTCGGGCAGGGCCGAAATGGGCAGCAGCCGGTACGCCAGCAGGCCGGTGATGAACAAGGCCACCATCAGCAGCGAAGTGGCCACGGGCCGCAGGATGAACGGGCGCGAGAGATTCATGGCAAATTCAGGACTGACCGCCCTGGGCCTCACGCGGGCGGCGGCGCTCGCGCGGCTCCCCGGGCTGGGTCGGTGCAATCACGTCCACCTGCGCCCCTTCGCGCAGGCGGTCGGCGCCGTCGGTCACCACGGTGTCGCCGGGGCTCAGCTCGCCGGAAACGGCCACCCAGTCGCCGTCGGTGGCCCCGGCGCGCACCCGGCGCACGGTCACGGTCTTGTCGGCCTGCACCAGGTACACATAGGCCCCCTGGGCGCCGCGCTGCAGGGCGGTGCCGGGAACGGCCAGCGCTCCCTTGTCCACCGCCAGCGTCAGCCGCACGTTGACAAACTGGTTGGGGAACAGGCTGCCGTCGGCATTGGGGAACTCGGCCTTCACCTTGATGGTGCCGGTGCTGGCGTCGATGGCGTTGTCGAGGGTGGTCACCCGGCCCTGGCCCAGGCGGTTGCGGGACTCGCGGTCCCAGGCATCCACCGCCATGGGTTCCTTGCCGCCCAGTTTGCTGCGCAGGCGGGGCAGCATGGCTTCGGGCACGGCAAACACCAGGGCCATGGGCTGCGTCTGGGTGATGGTGACCAGGCCATTGGCGTCGCTGCTGCGCAGCATGCTGCCCAGGTCGGCCTGCTTCAGGCCCAGACGGCCTGCAATGGGCGCGGTGATGCGGGT
>DASUON010000046.1:0-2405 GCA_036276615.1 Burkholderiaceae bacterium | reverse complement strand
AGCCATTGCCAAGGCCCTGGGCAGCTTTGTCAGCGACGCCAGCAGTGCACCCGGCCGGTTCAACGTGTTCGGCTACAAAGGCGCCACCGTCATCGCCGACTACGGCCACAACCCCGACGCCATTGCCGCACTGTCTGCCGCGGTGGAAGGCATGACGGCCCAGCGCCGCAGTGTGGTCATCAGCGGTGCCGGTGACCGGCGTGACGAAGACATCACCCAGCAAACCATCATCCTGGGCCGGGTGTTCGACGACGTGATCCTGTACGAAGACGCCTGCCAGCGCGGGCGTGCCGACGGCGAGGTGCTGGCCCTGCTGCGCAAGGGGCTGGAAGGCGCCAGCCGCACCCGGCATGTGCAGGAAATCCAGGGTGAGTTTGTGGCCATCGACACCGCACTGGCCCGCCTGCAGCCCGGTGACCTGTGCCTGATCCTCATCGATCAGGTGGAAGAAGCGCTGGCGCACATTGCCCAGCGCTGCGCGCAAGGCTGATGGCAGGCCCCAAACGCGGTGGCCGCCCTTCCAGGGGGGACAAACCGGGTTGGGACATGCCCGGCTTCTGTGGCTGGGACGGTGACGTGCTGGTGCTCAACGTGCTGGGGAAACCCAGCGCTGGGGCCGATGTCATCGGCCTGCCCAAAGGGCGTCAACTCAACATCAGCGTGACCCAGGCCCCGGTGGCGGGCCGGGCCACCGACCACATGGTCCGTTTTCTGGCGGACGCGTTTGACGTGACCGTGGGCGACATTGAGGTGGTGTTTGGCCGCTACCACGTCAACAAGCAGCTGCGCATCCGTGCGCCCCGCCGCCTGCCGACGGTCATTGCCCAACACCTGGCCGAATCCGCTTCGGCCAGCTCACCTCAGGCCAGTGCCAACCGCTGACGGGCCTCGGCGTATTCGCGCTTGAGCTGGGCAATGAATTCGCCCGCTGGTTGCACCTTGTTGACCGGGCCAATGCCTTGGCCACAGCCCCAGATGTCCTTCCAGGCCTTGGTGGAGCCACTGCCAAAGTTCATGGCGCTGGGGTCGCTCTCGGGCAGGTTCTCGGGGTCCAGGCCCGCTGCACGGATGCTGGGGGCCAGGTAGTTGCCGTGCACCCCGGTGAACAGGTTGCTGTAGACGATGTCGTCGGAGTTGGCATCCACCACCGCCTGCTTGTAGGCGTCAGCCGCACGGGCCTCTTCGGTGGCGATGAAGGCCGAGCCCATGTAGGCAAAGTCTGCCCCCATGGCCTGGGCCGCCAGCACCGCCCCGCCGGTGGCCATGGAGCCGCTGAGGGCCAGCGGACCGTCGAACCATTGGCGGATTTCCTGGATGAGTGCAAACGGGCTTTTCACCCCCGCATGGCCCCCCGCACCCGCGGCCACGGCGATGAGGCCATCGGCCCCCTTCTCAATGGCCTTGTGGGCGAACTTGTTGTTGATGATGTCGTGCATCACCACCCCACCCCAGGCGTGCACGGCCTGGTTGACGTCTTCACGTGCGCCCAGCGACGTGATGACGATGGGCACTTTGTACTTGGCGCACACCTGCAGGTCATGCGCCAAGCGGTCGTTGCTCTTGTGCACGATCTGGTTGATGGCAAAAGGCGCAGCCGGGCTGTCGGGGTGGGCCTTGTTGTGGGCGGCAAGTGCCTCGGTGATTTCAGCCAGCCATTCGTCCAACTGCTCGGCCGGGCGGGCGTTGAGCGCGGGCATGGAGCCCACCACACCGGCCTTGCACTGGGCAATGACGAGTTTGGGGTTGCTGATGATGAACAGCGGCGAGCCGATCACCGGGAAGGGAACGTGCGCCAGAGCGCCGGGCAAGGTGCGGGCCATGGTCAGAACGCCTCCAAAGCCAGCCCGGTGACGCTGTCGGCACCTTCCACGATGGCGTCGCGCACGCCGGGCGCACGCGCCAGGATGTGGTCGGCATAAAAGCGGGCGGTGGTGACCTTGGCCTGCATGAAGGCGGGGCCGAAGTCGCCACAGTCGCCGCTGGCCAGCGCCTTCTCGGCCACCAGCAGGGCTCGCGCCAGTTGCCAACCGGCCATGAGGTTGCCCGCCAGCATCAGGTAGGGCACGCTGCCCGCAAACGCGGCGTTGGGGTTGGCACGGGTGTTGGCGGCAATGAACTTGACCACGTCTTCGTAAGCCTGCCGTGCCGCAGCCAGGCGCTTGGCCACGGCCAATGCCGCAGCGCCGCCTTGGGCAACCAGCTCAGCCTCGGTGGCAGCCACCTGAACGGCCAGGGCCAGGGCCGTCTGGCCGCCGTCACGGGCCGTCTTGCGGCCCACCAGGTCGTTGGCCTGGATGGCGGTGGTGCCTTCGTAGATGGTCAGGATCTTGGCGTCGCGGTAGTACTGGGCGGCACCGGTTTCCTCGATGAAGCCCATGCCCCCGTGCACCTGCACGCCCAGCGAC
>DASUON010000045.1:0-6696 GCA_036276615.1 Burkholderiaceae bacterium | reverse complement strand
TTGGTTCCAGGGCGTCCACCCGCCTTCCTTGGTGCCTGAGCACGTCCATCTTCACCCTTCAGCTTGCTTCTGATTCGCCCCTGGTTGGGGGGGTGAACAGTTACCAGTGAAGGCTGGTGCCTGCAGTGCAGCACCACGCCTTCGGCACATACCTTGGACACGCCGGGGACCATCGGCGAAACGCTCAGACGGCGGTCAAACCGATGGCGAGGCATTCCAAGGGCTTGACCTGCACGACAGACGGGTTAGCGCAGGCGTCCGAAACTGGTGCGCAGGGGATCAGCCGGGCCGCCACGGGGCCCGTTGCCTCCACGTCCACCTTGCGGTCCACCGCGGCCATTGCGATTGCCGCCACGATTGCCCCCGCGTCCGCCCAGCGCATCAATGCTGGTGCGCAGCGGATCGGGTTGACCACCAGGTGCACCTTGGTGGCGCGGCTCGCGAATGCGCATGCTGCCCAGATGTGCGTTGGGGCCAGGTTGACGCTCGTTACCCTCGTGTTCGTCATGGCCTGCAGGACCACGATCAGCGCGCGGCCCCGCATTGCCTCGGGGGCGCTGCTGCTGCCCGCCATTGGGTCCACGGCCTCCACCATTGCGCCCGCGGCGGTCATCGTGGCGACGGGGTGGGCGAGGTTGACCATCCGGACCTGCTGCGCCGGCAGCGTCCCGCGGGGCATCATCCTGGCCTTGTCCGTTGGGATTGCGTCGAGGGGCTTTGGCCGGTGTATCCGAGGACTTGCGCTCACGCATGCGTTGCAACATTTCCTGCCGGGCCGCCTTGGCTGCCGCGGCCATCACTTCACGGCTGGGCGGCTTGCCTGCGCCACCCCAGATGGTCTGACGACCCATGGCGATGGGTTCGGCCTTTTCGCCGGGCTCGGGGCCGAAGCCCTCCAACGCTTGAACCGGAATGCGCTGCTTGGTGAAACGCTCGATGTCCATCATGAAGCCTTCCTCGTCCATGCACACGAGGTTGACGGCTTCGCCGCTGGCCCCCGCACGGCCCGTGCGGCCGATGCGGTGCACGTAGTCTTCGGGGATGTTGGGGATTTCGTAGTTGACAACGTGGGGCAGGTCGTCGATGTCGATGCCACGGGCCGCGATGTCGGTGGCCACCAGGGCGCGAATGTCACCGCTCTTGAACCCGGCCAATGCCTGGGTGCGGGCAGCCTGGCTCTTGTTGCCGTGCAACGCCATGGCCGTGATGCCGTTTTTATTGAGGTATTCGGCCACGTTGTTGGCACCAAACTTGGTGCGGGTGAACACCAGCACCTGGCTCCAGTTGTGCTCGTTGATGATGTGGACCAGCACGGCCTTCTTCTTGCCGCGCCCCACCGGGTGGATCACTTGTGTGATGCGCTGCACCGTGGTGTTGCGGGGGGTGACCTGGATGTGCTCGGGCGAACGCAGCAGGCCGTTGGCCAGGTCGCGGATTTCGTCGGAGAACGTGGCCGAGAACAGCAGGCTTTGCTTGTTGGCGGGCACCAGGGCCAGCACCTTTTTCACGTCGTGGATGAAGCCCATGTCCAGCATGCGATCGGCTTCGTCCAACACCAGAATTTCCACCTGAGACAGGTCCAGAAAGCCTTGCTGAGACAGGTCGAGCAAGCGACCCGGGGTGGCCACCAGGATGTCCACGCCCTTCTTCAACAGGTTGATTTGGGGGTTCATGCCCACGCCGCCAAACACCACGCCGGAGTTGATTTGAGGCAGGTGCTTGCCGTAGACCTGAACGGACTCTTCGACCTGGGCGGCCAGTTCGCGGGTGGGGGTGAGCACCAGGGCACGAATGGGCTTTCGTCCGCCAGCGGCAGGCGTCACCTGAGAGAGCTTGTGCAGCATGGGCAGGGTGAACGCGGCGGTCTTGCCCGTGCCCGTCTGTGCCCCGGCCAGCAGGTCGTGCCCGGCAATGACGGCCGGAATGGCCTGTGCCTGGATGGGGGTGGGGACCTCGTAGCCCTGCTCGCGCACAGCTTGCAGAATGGCCGGGGCCAAGTTCAGTTCTTCAAATGTCATGTGATGTCGGTGCCCATCCTGGGCACAAGGGGTATCGGCCACGTCCTGTGCACGAGGTGCCAGGCCAGTCATGGGGGCTGATGGGTCTGAAAAAAGCCTTTGCAGCGCTGTACGTCCAGAGGATGGGGTGCACTGAAGGCTCGGCTGTGGCACTGACTGAAGGTGCGCACGGCGGCATTGTGACACAACCGATGCCTGATGCGGCGGGTTTGCAGTTCAGGCGCGGCCCACGGCGTACTGGCAGACGCGATTGCGACCTTGGTTCTTGGCTTGGTAAAGCGCGTCATCGGCATGGCGAAGCAGCGCTTCGATGTCCTGATCTCCCGAGGTGGTGGTCACGCCAATGGACACGGTGACTTTCAACGGCGTGCCCTGCGCCAAATGGATGGGCGTGTTGGTCAGCGTCAACCGAAGGCGTTCGGCAGTTTCCAGTGCGTGACCAGCGCTCGTGTTCGGGAGCAAGACGGCAAACTCTTCTCCGCCAATGCGACCGATGTGGTCGCATTCCCTCAACGAATGTCTGCACATCTGCGCGAGTGCGACCAGCACGGCATCACCGGCTTGGTGTCCGTGGGTGTCGTTCACGCGCTTGAAGTGGTCGATGTCCAGCATCAAAACGGACAACGAGCCGCGATGACGCGCCAGGTGCGCCAGTTCTTGTTGGGCCTGCAGCATGAAGGCCCGCCGATTGGGCAGTGACGTCAACTCGTCGGTGTTGGCGCGTCGCTCCAACGCTTGGTGGGTGTTTCTGTTCTCAATGGCCACGGCACACAGATTGGCTGCGCTCGCGATGCGTTTGATGTCGGTGGCGGACGGCACCGCGGGTTCGGCATGGTAGATCGCAAAGGTGCCCAGCACCTTGCCGTGGGAGGACAGGATGGGTTCGGACCAACAGGCGCGCAGATGTGCCGATTCCGCCAGACTGGCGTAGTCTGTCCAGAGGCTGCTGGTGGCGATGTCCTCCACGATGACGCGTTGCCCGGTATAAGCGGCGGTGCCGCAAGACCCCACGGAGGGGCCGATGAGCACGCCGTCGATGGCTTGGCTGTAGAAGCTGGGGAGGTTGGGGGCTGCGGCCGTTCGAAGGCACTTTCTTTCGTCATCCAGCAACAGGATGCTGCACTGGGCGGAAGGGTCCTCCGCCTCCACCTGCAACACCACCGAATGAAGGATGGTGGGCAGATCGACGCCTCGCGCCACCATGTCCAGCATGGCGTCGTGCGCCTTGATGCGTTGCTTGCTTTCCCACAGCTCGGTGATGTCGGAAAAGTTGACCAGCCGTCGCTCGCCCACCCAGCTCACGCGGATGTTGACGTGTCGGACCTGTCCGCCTTTGCAGGTGACCTGGGCCAGCAGTTCCGGCGGAGACAAGCCTTGAGCGCGGGCCAGGTTCACCTGCTCATTCCAAGGCTGGATGACCCGTGTCCGGTACTCGACGTCGGGATAGGCCAGGGTGTACCACGTGCTCAGGTCGGGCAAGTCGGCCAGGGTGTAGCCAAACAACTGGGTGAACTGGTGGTTGATGTATTCGATTTTTCCACCCCGATGAGACCACCCCGTGGCCACGGGGGAGGCATCGAGGATGTCTTCGAGTTGAATGCGGCGCTCGTTGCTCTCGCTGATGTGCTGCTCCAGCGCCTTCTGTCTGAGGCGGTCCAGCCCGCTGGCGGCCAGCATTTCGGCCATGCTGACCATGACCGTCATGAGCGACTCCACCTGCACTCTGGGCACGACGGGAATGGCCTGAATGGCAGTCAGGTACGACTGGGTGTCGTAACCGAACCGATGGGCTTGTTGGCGGAAGCGGTCCAAATCCGGAGGGGTGTGCAGAACCTGACCCAGGAAGAGGGTGGCCAACGGGTGTCCTTCGATGGTCACAGGCGTGGCGTAGTCGCTCAAGCCATTGAGGCACAGGTCGCTGTTGATGCAGCCAGCCTCCAGGGTGCCCATCAGCTTCAGGTTGCTGGTGATGCATTGGGCATGGCTCAGGGCGTGGCCGCGGTGGAATGCTGTGCAGGCCCGGGTCCAGCCGGATTGGGTGAGCAACTCGCCGCTGGCATCGACCACGCCATTGGCAATGCCGGTGGCAAGGTGGAAGTTGTCCAGCACCTTCCCGAAGCTGTGCAGGTCCACCAGATCGGCGAAACGATAGGGAAACAGTTCTGCAGAGGCCGGAGACGTTGTGGTCATGCAGCGATTTTCGCCGTTGCCCGCGGATTTCCCAGCCCGTCGGGGCAAGGGATAATACGAGGCTTGACCTCTCGAACAGAACACTGACAGAACACGACCCATGGCCCAATACGTCTTTTCCATGAACCGGGTGAGCAAGACCGTGCCGCCCAAGCGCCAGATCCTGAAGGACATCTCCCTGTCCTTCTTCCCCGGCGCCAAGATCGGCGTGCTCGGTCTCAACGGCTCGGGCAAATCCACCCTGCTGAAGATCATGGCCGGGGTGGACAAGGAGATTGAGGGCGAAGCCATCCCCATGCCGGGCATCCAGATCGGCTACCTGCCGCAGGAGCCCCAGCTCAACCCCGAACAAACCGTTCGCCAGGCCGTGGAAGAGGGCATTGGCGGGGCCCTCAAGGCCAAGGCCCGCCTTGACGAGGTGTATGCCGCCTACGCCGAACCCGATGCCGACTTCGACGCCCTGGCCGCCGAGCAGGCCGAGCTGGAGGCCATCATTGCCGCCAGTGGCTCCGAAAACTCCGACCTGCAGCTGGAACTGGCCGCCGACGCCCTGAACCTGCCGCCCTGGGACGCCACCATCAAGAACCTCTCCGGGGGGGAAAAACGCCGCGTGGCCCTGTGCCGCCTGCTGCTGTCCAAACCCGACATGCTGCTGCTGGACGAACCCACCAACCACTTGGACGCCGAAAGTGTGAACTGGCTGGAGCAGTTCCTGCAGCGCTTCCCCGGCACCGTGGTGGCCATCACCCACGACCGCTACTTCCTGGACAACGCCGCCGAGTGGATTCTGGAACTGGACCGTGGCCACGGCATTCCCTGGAAGGGCAACTACTCCGACTGGCTGGACCAGAAGGAACGCCGCCTGGAGCAGGAACAAAAGAGCGAAGACGCCCGCGCCAAGGCCATGAAAGAGGAGTTGAAGTGGGTGCGCTCCAATGCCAAGGGCCGTCAGGCCAAGAGCAAGGCGCGTCTGGCCCGCTTCGAGGAACTGAGCGACGTCGAATACCAGAAGCGCAACGAGACCAACGAAATCTTCATCCCCGTGGCCGAGCGCCTGGGGGCGCAGGTCATCGAATTCAACGGCGTGACCAAGTCGTTCGGCGACCGCCTGCTGATCGACAACCTCAGCTTCTCGGTGCCCGCGGGTGCCATCATCGGCATCATCGGCCCCAACGGTGCCGGCAAGTCCACGCTGTTCCGCATGATCCAGGGCGTGGAGCAGCCCGACAGCGGCAGCATCACCATCGGCCAGACGGCCAAGCTGGCCTTCGTGGACCAGAGCCGCGAATCGCTGGAAGGCGACAAGACGGTGTGGGAAGACGTGTCCGGCGGGCTGGACAACATCACCGTGGGCAAGTTCATCATGCCCAGCCGGGCCTACATCGGCCGCTTCAACTTCAAGGGCAACGACCAGCAAAAGCTGGTGAAAAACCTCTCCGGCGGTGAGCGCGGCCGCCTGCACCTGGCCAAAACCCTGGCCCAGGGCGGCAACGTGCTGATGCTGGACGAACCCTCCAACGACCTGGACGTGGAAACCCTGCGCGCCCTGGAAGAGGCCCTGCTGGAGTTTGCCGGCAGCGCCATGGTCATCTCCCACGACCGCTGGTTCCTGGACCGCATCTGCACCCACATCCTGGCCTACGAGGGCGACAGCCAGTGGTACTTCTACGATGGCAACTTCACCGAGTACGAGGCCGACAAGGTCCGCCGTCTGGGCGAAGAAGGTGCCCGTCCCAAGCGCGCCCGCTTCAAGAGCCTGAAATGAGGGCCCCCACGCTCCCGTTGGTCGCTGCCCCCCGAGGGGGCTCTCGCGCCTTGGGGCGGCCCAGCGGCGCTCAGGTTTTCGGAGGTTTGCATGGTTTCTGATGACGTCGTGCTGGCGGCCACCCGCCGCTGGCTGGAGGAGGCCGTGATCGGCCTCAACCTCTGCCCGTTTGCCAAATCGGTGTACGTGAAGAACCAGGTGCGCATTGTGGTCAGCCGGGCGCGCCACATCGACGCCTTCCTGGACGACCTGGACCGTGAGCTGGAACTGCTCAAGACCACGCCTGCCGAGGAAGTGGAAACCACGCTGCTGGTGCACCCCACGCTGTTCCCCGACTTTTTGGTGTTCAACGACTTCCTCAACGTGGCCGACGAGGTGTTGGTGGAGCACGAGTTGGAAGGGGTGGTGCAGATCGCGCCCTTCCACCCCGACTTCGTGTTTGATGGCGAGCCGGAAGGCGACATGAGCCACTACACCAACCGCTCGCCTTACCCCACGTTGCACCTCATCCGCGAGGAGGGGTTGGGCAAGGCGATTGACAGCTACGGCAACACCGATGAGATTTACGAGCGCAACATCGATGTGCTGCGCAAGCTGGGGCCTGCCGGGTGGAGGTGAGTGACCGCGGCCCGGGCATTCCCGAGGCGGACATCGAGGGCATGTTCGAGCCGTTTCGCCGGGCCGACCCCGCCCGCCAGGCCGCCACCGGGGGCGTGGGCCTGG
>DASUON010000044.1:0-2576 GCA_036276615.1 Burkholderiaceae bacterium | reverse complement strand
AGCGTGAGCAGCATGGCAGCCTCAGAACCTGATGTTGGCCGTCACCTGCAGCGTGCGCCCGGCCCCGGGGATGTAGTGGCCGGTGTAAAGCTGGTCGCCATACAGCTGGTTGGTGGCGTTGGTCAGGTTGGCCTTGAGGGTGAGCTTGTCGGGAATCCAGGTGTACTCGGCCATCAGGTCGATGGTGGCCCAGCCCGGCACTTCCCAGCCGGGGTTGCGGTTGGGCGTCTGGCGGCCCCGGAAGTTGACGCCCGCGCCCACCCGCCACAGCGGGGTGAGGGCGTAGGTGGTCCACACCGAGCCGGAGTGGTAGGGCGTGAGGCTGGGGCGGGTGCCCTGGCCTTCGGAGCCCGCCACGCCGATGTCGATCTTGGCCACCGGCATCCACACGTAGTTGGCAAACACGTCCCACTGGGGGGTGATGCGCCCGGCCACTTCAGCCTCCAGACCGGCCACATGGCGCTTGCCCGACAGGGTCACCAGGCTGCTGTCCGGGTCGGTGTTGCGCTCGTGCAGCTTGGTGGAGCGGAAAGCGGCAAACCGGGTGGTCCACTGCTTGTTGGCCGATTCCAGCTTCACACCCACTTCCGTGTTGACGCTTTGCTCGGGCGGCACGTTGACGTTGGCCGCGCTGAGGGAATAGGCGTCGCCCGAGGTGTTGAACGAGGTGGCCGCGCTGGCGTACCAGGTGGTCAGTTCGCTGGGCTGGTACAGCGCGCCGATGCGCTTGCTCCACTCCGACACCTTCATGCGGTAGTGGGTGGTGGTGACGGGGCCTGCCGCGGTGGTGGGGATGGCAAAGCTGTCGTAATCGCCCGTCAGGCTGTCGAAGCGCAGCCCGGCCAGCAGCTTCCAAGTGGGGCTGAGTTGCACCATGTCCTGGGCGTACACGCCATAACCCTTGGATTTGTAGCGGCTGGTCTGGCGCAGCACACGGCTGCTTTCGTCCACCCAGTTGCTGCTGGTGACGCCACCCACCGTGGTGGTGGCCTTGGTGGGCACCACGCCGCCTTGGGCCGCGGTGCGCGCGCCATACACCACCTTGTCTTCCTGTGCAAAGTCCACACCGGCCAGCACTTCGTGCTTCAGGCCCCCGGCGTTGAACTTGCCGCTGTAGTCGGACTGGATGTACAGCGTGTCCAGGTCCTGCACCTTGAGTTGGTTGCCCCGGTTGAGCACGGTGCTGGGGCCAAAGGTGTCCAGCCCTGCGGCCTTGCCACCGGGTTGAGCCGCGGCGGCGGCAAAGCGGATGGTGGAGGCGCGCATGTCTCGCTCGTACTGGCCCTTGCGCACCTTGGTGACGAGTTCGTTCTCGCGGTCAAAACGGTGGGTGTGGGTGAAGCCCACGGTGTTGGCGCTGCCGTGGTTGCGGTCGCTGTCCATGCCGCGGTAGGTGGTGGGGTCCAACGGCAGGTAGGTGGCGGTGCTGGCCGCGGCGGTGGCGGTGGGGCGAATCCACGGGAGCCCATAGTTGATGCCGTTGCGGTTTTCCAGGCTGAAGAAGCTGGCCGAGAACTCGTCCCGTTCGCCAATGCCCCAGCGGTAGGTGCCGGCAATGCCGTGTTTGTCGATGCGGTTGCCCGCGCCGTCGTTGTCGGCGGTGTTGACCATGGCGTTGAGGCGCAGCGCGGCGCTGTCGCCGGTTTTCAGGTTGAAGTCGCCCACCACCCGCTTGAGGTTGTGGCTGCCCACGGTCACGTCCACCTGGTGCTCGTCGATCAGGCTCGGGGCCTTGTTGACCATGTTCACCGCGCCGCCGGTGGAGCCGCGCCCAAACAGCATGGACGCCGAGCCGCGCATCACCTCCACCCGGTCGAAGTTGAAGGTGTCGCGTTCGTAGAAGGCGGGGTCGCGCATGCCGTCCACAAACACGTCGCCCGAGCCTTGCAGTGAAAAGCCGCGCAGCTTGATGTCTTCTTCCCCGCCCTCGGCGGCCTGGAAGCTGATGCCGCCGGTGGTGGCCAGCACCTCTTTCAGGGTGTCCAGGTTGCGGTCGTCCATCACCTTTTCGGTCACCACGGTGACGGACTGCGGCACGTCGCGCAGCAGCTGTTTGCCTTTGCCGATGGTGACCTCGGTGGCGCGCACGCTGTCCTTGCCCTCGGGGGCTTCGGCGGCTTCCTTCACCACCACGGTGGACAGGGTCTTGTCCGCGGGAGCGGTCTGGGCCAGGGCCGTGACCGACCCGGCCAGCAGCAGGGCGCCCAGCGGCAGCAGGGCGGCGTTGGATGCTACGTTTTCAGTAGCTGCTTGCGCTTTTTTTGAAAGCGATGAAGCCGATTTCTTCTTGAATTTTTGGGTGTGTCGCATGGTGCAGTGGCATCAGAAGTTGCTGGCTGGCTGATGCACACCACACCCCACCCGTGAAGGCGGGTGAACGGCGGGACACTGGCTGGCTGGGAGGCCTCCATTGTGTCATTCAAATGAGAATAAATCTTGTTTGAGTGGGTTTTTAAATGCGAATGTTTCGCAACTGTGGTGCAAAATGACCACACCGTCGGGCCCATCCCAAGGCCTGCTGATCCACTCATTGACATCGGAGACCGTCATGACCCTTTCGCTGTGCAATCCGTTGG
>DASUON010000043.1:0-4653 GCA_036276615.1 Burkholderiaceae bacterium | reverse complement strand
GCGGTCTGGAACAGGTCGCTGACCTGGTCGCCCGCCAGATGTCCGCCCTTGATGAGCACGGCCCGGGCACCCCGGGCCAGCAGCTCGTGGGCGGCGGCCTGCATGTCGGCCTCGGTGGACAGCGTGCGCCCCACCAGAAAGCCTGCTTCGTCCAGGTTGGGGGTGACCAGCACCGCGCGCGGGAACAGCTGCTGCACCAGGGCCTGCACGGCGTCCTGGGCGATCAGCACCGCGCCGCTGGTGGCAATCATCACCGGGTCCAGCACCACCTGGGCCAGCCGGTGGTGGTCGATGGCCTGGGCCACGGTGTGCACGATGTCGGGGGCGTGCAGCATGCCGATCTTCACGGCGTCGGTGCCGATGTCTTCCACCACGGCGTCGATCTGGTCGCGCAGCATCTGGGGCGGCACGCCGTGGATGGCGCGCACGCCGGTGGTGTTCTGGGCCGTGAGGGCGGTGATGGCGGTCATGCCAAAGCAGCCCAGGGCGGCAAAGGTTTTCAGGTCGGCCTGGATGCCGGCACCGCCGCCGCTGTCCGATCCGGCGATGGACAGCACGCGCGGGTAGCGGTGGGTGAAGGGGGGCGGGGTCATGGGGTGTCCTTGAAATGGTCTGCACACAGCGCCGCCAGTTCGGCAGCGGCGGCCTGCGGGTCGGGGGCGGAGCAGAGGGCGCTGACCACGGCCAGGCCGTCGGCCCCGTGGCGCAACACCTCGGTGGCATTGCCCGCGTGAATGCCGCCAATGGCGACCAGCGGCAAGGCGGTGGCGGCACGCACCTGGCGCAGCCCGTCCAGCCCCCAGGGGGTGTGGGTGTCGGTCTTGGTGGGGGTGGCAAACACCGGGCTCACGCCCAGGCAGTCCACGGGCAGGCGGGCGGCGCGGGCCACGTCGGCCGGGGTTTCCACCGACCAGCCGATGAAGACCTGCGGCGGCAGCAGGCGGCGGGCGTCTTCCACGTCCATGTCGCTCTGGCCCAGGTGCACGCCGTCGGCGTCGCAGGCCAGGGTCACGTCCACCCGGTCGTTGATGACCAGGGGCACGCCCAGCGGGGCCAGCAGTGCCTTCAGGGCGCGTGCGCGGGCCACGAAGTCACGGGTGGGCAGGTGTTTTTCGCGCAGTTGCACACAGGTGGCGCCACCGCGCACGGCGGCGTGCACCACCTGTTCCAGCGGGCGTCCGAGGGTGAGGCCGTGGTCGGTCACCAAATACACGCGCAGCGCCCGGCGCAGGGCGGGCGGGGTCCAGGCGGTCATGGGGCGGTCAGACCAGGGGGACCGTGTTCAGGCGCACGCGGGACAGGAACTCGTCCTGGGTGAGCTGTTGCAGCCCGTCGATCAGCAGTGCCGCCATGGTGCCCACGCCGCGGCCTTGGGCCTGGGCCTGTTCAGCGGCCAGTTCACCGGCCACGCTCATCAGCGCGGCGGCGGCCAGGGTGGCGCGCCAGGCGTCGGGCTGCACGGCGCAGAACGCGCCCACCAGGGCGGTGAGCGAGCAGCCCACGCCGGTGATGCGGGTCATCCACACATGGCCGTTGTGCAGCGTGGCGTGGCGTCCGGCGGCGTCCAGGATGTGGTCGGTCTCACCACTCACACACACCGTGCCCCCGGTGCGCTCGGCCAGGGCGCGGGCGGCCCCCAGGGCGTCGCTGGCGGCGGCGCTGCTGTCCACCCCTTTGGTCTGGATGGCGGCCCCGGCGGTGCTCATGATTTCCGAGCCATTGCCCCGGATCACCGTGGGCGTGCCCGCGGCCAGCAGGGCCTCCAGCGTCTGGTTGCGGTAGGGCGTGGCCCCGGCACCCACCGGGTCCAGCACCACGGGAATGCCCCGGGCGTTGGCGGTCTGGAGGGCCAGCGTCATGCTCTGCACCCAATACGGCTCCAGCGTGCCGATGTTGAGCACCAGCGACTGGGCAATGCCCGCCATGGCCGCCACTTCCTCATGGGCATGGGCCATCACGGGCGAGGCCCCGGCGGCCAGCAGCACGTTGGCGTTGAACGCCATGACCACGAAGTTGGTGATGCTGTGCACCAGGGGGGCTTGGGCGCGGACCGCTTCGATGTCGGTCCACAGGTCGTTGGCGGAGACGGAACAGGGTTGGGACTGGGCCATTGCGTGCTTTCAAGACGGAATGGCAGGGGGCAGGACGTGGCCGTGCGCCGACGGGGCCGGGTCGGCAATGGGCTGGTCAGCTTCCCTGCGCGAGGATTACCTCAATCAGGTTCAAAGGGACTTTCTCAGTCGGCCTCCGGTCTGGGACCGGGGTCAACACCCCCAGCGGTGCACGGCGGCGGGCCGTGCGCGACGGATTGTAATGAGGCCGGGCGTGGCGCGGGTGGCCGTGGGGGTGATCAACCCACGGCCAGAAAGGCCTCAATGGCCGCGTCGTCGTAGCCCAGCTCGCGCAGCACCTCGGCGGTGTGTTCGCCCAACTTCGGGGGCGACAGGCGCACGCCGGGGCGGTGGCCGTCCAGCGTCAGCGGCATCAGCACCACCTGAGACGGGCGGCCATCGGGCAGGGTGATGGGGGCCAGGCCGCCCGTGGCCTGAAGGTGCGGGTCGTCGAACAGCTCTTGGGGCTGGGTGATGGGCGCAAAAGGCAGGCCGTGCTGTTCGAACACGCTGGCGATGTGGGCGGCGCTGAAGGAGGCCATGCGCTCGCGCAGCAGCGGCATCATCCAGGCGCGGGCGCGCACGCGGTCGTTGTTGGTTTGCAGTTGCGGGTCGCTGTGCAGGTCGTCAAACCCGAAGGCCTGGCAGAACACGTCCCAGGCGGCGTTGCTGACCACGGCCAGGAAGATCTGTTCGCCATCCTTCACCTGGAACACGTCGTAGATGGCCCAGGCCGAAATGCGTGCCGGCATGGGGGCTGCGGGTTGGCCGGTGACGGCGTACTGCATCATGTGCTGCGCCACCAGGAACACGTTGTTCTCGAACAGGGCGCTTTGCACCTCCTGGCCCAGGCCGGTCTTGTCGCGCTGGGCCAGCGCCGCCATGGCCCCCAGCGCCCCGAACAGGCCGCCCATGATGTCGTTCACGCTGGTGCCCGCCCGCAGCGGGTCGCCAGGGCGGCCCGTCATGTAGGCCAGGCCGCCCATCATCTGCACCACCTCGTCCAGCGCGGTGCGGTGCTCGTAGGGGCCGGGCAGAAAACCCTTGTGGCTGACGTAGATCAGCCGCGGGTTGAGGGCCTTGAGCGTGGCGTGGTCCAGCCCCAGCTTGGCCATGGTGCCGGGCTTGAAGTTCTCGCTCACCACGTCGGCGGTGGCGATCAGTCGCAGCGCCGCTTCCTTGCCCTGGGGGGTTTGCAGGTCCAGCGCCACGCTTTTCTTGTTGCGGTTGAACATGGGAAAAAAGCCCGCGCCCGAACCCAGCAGCTCGCGCGTGGCGTCACCATGCCGTCCGTGGCCCACCGGCTCGACCTTGATGACCTCGGCCCCCAGGTCGGCCAGCACCATGCCGCAGGTGGGGCCCATGACCATGTGGGTGAATTCCACCACCCGGATGCCCGCATAGGGCAGGGTGGGCTCGTTGGCCGCCGATGGCGCGTGGGGTGTTGGGGTGGGGGCGTTCAAGCGGGTCTCCAGTGGGGCGGCAGCCCGGCCTCGGGCGTCATGCCGTACAGCGGTTCGCCGGGCAGCCCGGCTTGCAGGGGCATGCGGGCGAGCAGCAGCTGGGGCAGGTCCACCCCGGTGGGGATGCCCATGGATTCGAACATGAACACCAGGTCTTCGGTCACCACGTTGCCGCTGGCGCCGGGGGCGTAGGGGCAGCCGCCCAGCCCGCCCAGCGAGGCGTCGAAGGTGCGCACCCCCACGTCGTGGGCGGCCAGGCAGTTGGCCAGGCCCAGCCCCCGGGTGTTGTGCATGTGGGCCGCCCCGGTGAGGGGGCCGATTTCCGCCCGCACCCGCTGGAACAGGCGGCGCACTTGCGCCGGGTTGGCCATGCCGGTGGTGTCGGACAGGCCCACCTCGTGCACCCCGGCTTGGGCCAGGGCTGCGGCCAGGCGCACCACGTCGTCCTCGGGCACGGTGCCTTGCAGGGTGCAGCCAAAGGCGGTGGAAATGCCCACCTCCACCTGCACCTGCGGGGCCTGTTCGCGGCAGCAGGCCACCACCCGGGCCACCTCGGCCACCATGTCGGCCACGGTTTTGCGCACGTTGGCCAGTGAGTGGGCCGCGCTGGCCGACACCGGCAGGGTGAGTTTGTGCACCCCGGCGGCCAAGGCGGCCTGGGCCCCGCGCAGGTTGGGCACCAGGGCCATCACGGTCAGGCCGGGGAGGGTGAGGGCGTGGCGCACCACGTCCGCCGCGTCGGCCATTTGGGGCATGAGTTTGGGCGGAACGAAGGAGCCCACCTCGATTTCCCGCAGGCCCGCGGCGTGCAAGGCGTCGATCCAAGCGAGTTTGTGGGCGGTGGGCATGGCCGTGGAGATGCTCTGCAGCCCGTCGCGCGGGCCCACTTCGCTGATGCGCACCGGGGCTGTGGGGGTGTGCAAAGTCATGGTTGTTCTGTAAGATGGAACTCAATTCTGTAAGATGACTCAATCGTAAGGCGGTTGGGGTGTCGTCGTCAAACCCTGCCATGCCCAAAAAATCAGCCCAAACGTCGGTGGCCGACGAACACGCCAGCCCGGGGGGCGCGGCGGCGGTGG
>DASUON010000042.1:0-8054 GCA_036276615.1 Burkholderiaceae bacterium | reverse complement strand
GTCGGCACGGGCGCCGGACTGTTCGCGGCGCAGGCCGGTGATCCAGGCGCGTTGTCCGGCCAGGGCGCGGGCCAGCGGTTCCATCTTGCGCACGCCGCAGCAGGCCTTGCGCAGCTCAATGCTCTGGTACATGGCGTCGGCACCATGGCGCTGCACAAACTGCACCACGGCCTCGGCCTGGGGCTGGTAGACGCGCAGGCGCTCGGGGTGGGCCTGGCGGGTGCGTTCCAGCAGGGCCAGGGTTTCGGCGTGCAGGGCCCCGGTTTCCAGCACAAAGGCGGCAATGGGCAGGTTCAGTCGCTGCAGGATGTGGGCCACCACCACGTCCTCGGCCCCCAGGCTGTGGGCCTGGACGACCTGCACCTGTCCGTCGGGCGTGGTGAAGTCGGCGGCGGCCTGGCGCAGCAGCGCCTCGGTGGCGGCCAGTTTGTCGGCGTAGGTGGCGCTGGGGCGGGCGTTCAGCTCGGTGGCCTTGCGCAGGGGTGCGGCATCGGCCCCGGGCCACGACGACACCGCGCCGGGAAGTTCGGACACGGTGGCGGTCATGTGGCCTCCGTGGCGGTGGTGGCGTCTCGCGCAAACAGCGGGCGGGGGCTCACGGCGTCGCCTTGGTAGAAGTCGTTGAACAGGCTCAGCAGCTTGACGCCATGGGCCAGGTCTTGCCCGGGGGCCAGCACCGCTTCGGTGAAGCCGGTGCGCTGCATCTGCTGGAGCTGGTCCACCAGCACGTCGCCGGTGGCGCGGATGTCGCCGGTGAAGCCCAGGCGGCGGCGCAGCAGGAAGGCCTGGCTGAAGGCGCGGCCATCGGTGAAGGCGGGGAAGTGCAGGTCCACGCGGGCCACGCCGTTCAGGTCCAGGCTGCGGGGGTCGGCGTCGTTGGCCACGGCCAGGGTGCGGTGGTCAGGTCCGGTGGGCTCGGGCGGCAGGGCGTCGGCGGCAAACAGTTTCATGGGGCTGTCTCGGAAAGGGGTTGGGGCGGCTCAGGCGTTGTCGGTGGCCAGGGCGTGGTCGCTGTCGCGGGCGGTGCGGTGGCGGGTGGCGTTGGCCGCGGCCTTGAACGGGTCGTGGCCCACGCGGCGCAGGCAGTCGATGAAGGTTTCACCCGACTGGCGTTGCTCGCGGTAGGTGTCCAGCACGGCTTCCACCACCTCCACCACCTCTTCGGCGGCGAACGAGGGGCCCACCACCTTGCCCGCGCCGGGCTGGCCCGACAGCTGCGAGCCGTCGGAGCCGCCCAGCGTGACCTGGTACCACTCCTGCCCGTCCTTGTCCACGCCCAGGATGCCGATGTGGCCGCTGTGGTGGTGGCCGCAGGAGTTGATGCAGCCGCTGATGTGCAGGTCGATTTCGCCCAGGTCGTGCAGCTCGTCCAGGTCGGTGTAACGCTCGGCAATGGCGGCGGCCACGGGAATGGCACGGGCGTTGGCCAGGGCGCAGAAGTCGCCGCCGGGGCAGGCAATCATGTCGGTCAGCAGGTGGATGTTGGGCTTGGCCAGGCCCAGGCGGCGGGCGTCGCGCCACAGCTCGGGCAGTTGGTCGCAGCGCACCCAGGGCAGCAGCAGGTTCTGGTCGTGGGAGACGCGGGCTTCACCGGCGCTGTAGCGTTCGGCCAGTTCGGCCACGGCGTCGAGCTGGTCGGCGGTGGCGTCACCGGGGGCCTGGCCCAGGCGCTTGAACGACAGGGTCACGGCCCGCAGGTCGGGGTTGCGGTGGGGGGCCACGTTCTGTTTCAGCCAGCGGCCAAACTCCACGTCGTCCTCGGCGGCGGCCTTGAGGATGTGGTTGATTTTTTCGTCGGCGCCCTTGCGGTCGCAGGCCAGCGCCGGGGGCACGAAGCTGGCGGCCACGCGTTGCAGCTCGGCCAGGGGAATGGTGTGCGGGGCGCCGTCTTTTTCCAGAATGTCGCGGTACTCGGCCTCCACCTCGTCGATGAAGCGCTGGCCTTCGGCCTTGAGCAGGATCTTGATGCGGGCCTTGTACTTGTTGTCGCGGCGGCCCCAGCGGTTGTAGACGCGGACCACGGCTTCCAGGTAGTTGACGATCTGGTCCCAGGGCAGGAACTCGCGCACCAGGCTGGCCACCACCGGGGTGCGGCCCATGCCACCGCCCACCCAGACCTTGAAGCCCAGGTTTTCAGCATCAAAATGGCCTACAGCGCTTTCATTGAAAGCGTGAGCAGCTTCTGAATTGGTAGCAACCTTGGGGGCGTTGGGGTTGCGCACCAGTTCCAGGCCCACGTCGTGCCAGCGGACGGCGGCCCGGTCTTCGCGGGCCCCGTGGATGGCGATCTTGAACTTGCGGGGCAGGTGGGCAAATTCGGGGTGCAGGGTGCTCCACTGGCGCAGCACTTCGGCAAAGGGGCGGGGGTCGGCCACTTCGTCCACGGCAATGCCGGCGCGTTCGTCGCTGGTGATGTTGCGGATGCAGTTGCCGCTGGTCTGGATGCCGTGCATGTCCACACTGGCCAGCAGGTCCATCACGTCGGCGCTGCGCTCCAGTGGAATCCAGTTGAACTGCACGTTCTGCCGCGTGGTGAAGTGGGCGTAGCCCGACTTCAGCCGGGGCCCCGGCGGGGTGCCTGCACGCTGGTCGATGCCGTCTTGTGTGGCCTGGGCGCGGGTCAGCAGGTCGGGTTCAGGGCGGTCGTATTCACGGGCAATGCGGGCCAGCACGCGCAACTGGCGGGCCGACAGTTCGCCATAGGGCACGGCCACGCGCAGCATGGGGGCGTAGCGCTGCACGTACCAGCCGTTTTGCAGGCGCAGCGGACGGAAGGCGTCCTCGCTCAAGGTGCCGTTGAGGTTGCGCTCCAGCTGGTCGCGGTACTGCGCGGCCCGCAGGCGGATGAACTGGTGGTCAAAGTCGGTGTAGGCGTACATCAGGAATCAGCCGAAAAAAACAAGAAATGCAAAAGGTGTCGGGCGCGGCGTGGGGTCAGACCATCACCAGCTTGGTGCCTGCCCAGGCCAGCAGCAGGGACAGGGCACCGCGAATCAGGCGTTCGGGCGTGCGGGTGACCAGGCGCGATCCCAGCCAGATGCCCGGCAGCGAGCCCGCCAGCAGCTTGGTGAGCATGGGCCAGTCGACCGAGCCCAGCGAGGCATGGCCCAGCCCCGCCACCAGCGTCAGCGGCACGGCGTAGGCGATGTCGGCGGCCACGATGCGCGGCAGCGGCAGCAAGGGGTAGAGCAGCAGCAGGGCGGTCACGCCAATGGCGCCAGCCCCCACCGAGGTCAGCGTCACCAACGTGCCGATGACGGCCCCCAGCAGCACCGGCAGGGCTGGGTGGCGCGGGCGCAGGGCCTGGGCTTCGTCGGCGGCGGCCAGGGTGCGGGGCAGCTGTTTGCCGCGCACCGCCTTGTACAGGCTGGCGACGGCGGTCAGCAGCAGGGCCACGCCCAGGGTGGTGGTCATGAGCTTTTGCACCACGGCGGAGGTGGTGCCCGCCTCGTGCAGCGCCCACAGCGTGATCAGCGAGGCCGGGATGCTGCCCGCGCACAGCGAGCCCACCACGCGCCACGGCACCAGCTTCTGCCGGGCCAGACTGACGGTGCCCCCCATCTTGGTGAAGGCGGCAAACAGCAGGTCGGTCCCCACGGCCAGGTAGGGCTTGACGCCGAAGAAGAAGATGAGGATGGGGGTCATCAGCGAGCCACCGCCCACACCGGTGAGGCCCACCACCAGCCCCACCGAGAACCCCGCGATCACAAAGGCGAAATCATGCATGGAGGGCACTTTATAAGTGGGCTTTCATATTTCAAACTATTGATTTTTCATTGACGTATGTTAGGTGGGAATAAAGGACCGTCGGCCATGGGGGCGGGACCCCCTGGGCCTGGAGGTGGCACACCGGATGGGTTAGCATCGCCGCATGACGTCCGCTGCCCCGGCCCCTGATGCATTTGCCGACACCTTGCCCGGGTTGTCGGTCGAGACCGATGGCCTGGACCTGGATTTGGACTTGACCCTTCCGCCCACGCCCCCAGCCGCCCCTGTGGCGGCTCCCGCGGCGGCTTTCTTGGTGTCGTCGGCCCCCGTGGCCGATGGGCAGGTCTACGACGCCACCCAGCCCACAGGCACCTTGACCACTGGCTGGCTGGTTTGGCGCGTGCTGGTGGCCAGCACCGACGAGACCGAGCGCATGTACCTGCGGGCCCGGCTGGCCTTGGCCAACCTGGTCAAGGTGGACGAAGTCCTGTCCACCACCCAGGCCCTGTCGGCGTTGAGCCTTCGGGAGTACACCATGGTGTTTGTCAACGACGACTCCGTCACCATCGACGCCTCGGCGGTGGCCGCGGCCTACCGCGCACGCAACCGTTTGGGCAGCTTGGTGGTGTCCACCGCCAGCCTGGAGCATCGAAACCCCCTCAACCTGCTGGCCCGTTGGCGCGAACGCAAGTTGCGTGAGCACCTGGGGGATGCGCGGTTCACCCGGCTGCTGGGCAAGCCCCTCAACCCGGCTGAAGTGGCCGACGTGTTGCAGGACTGGGCGCGCATTCACGCCAATTGAATGCCCTCGGCAGGGCAACGGTTCAACCTGCGGCTTTGACGGTGGCCTTGCGCGCGTGGCGCAGGGCGAACCGGGCGGGGTCCAGCGCTTCGGCGTGGCGGCGCTTCATGGGCCAGGGTCCACCGGCCATGCGCGCACTCAGCAGTTGCGCGGCCAGCAGAGACAAGGTCAACCCCCGCGAGCCCAAGGCCGACAGCGTCCACAGCCCCGGCAGGCGAGGCACTGTCGCCAGCGTGGCCGAGGGTTTGAGCCCGCCACTGGGGTGTTGCAACAGCGGTCCCACCAGAGGCAGGCGGTCCAACGAGGCGCAGCGCACCTCGGCCCAGTCATGCACACGGCCTTGCTGCGCCTGTTCGGTCAGCCGCGCATGGGCCGGGCCCGAGATGTGCTGCAGGCTGGCGGCGTTGCGCTGGTGCGAAGCCAGGGTGACCTCGGCGTTGTCCAACCCGCGTTCGTAGGTGGAACCCATGGACCACAGGTGTTGCGCCACCGGGTGGGTGGCGTCGTCGTAACGGGGCACCAGCACCCCGCTGTGGCGCACCGGGCAGGGGGCGTGGGCGTCGCCGTCCAGGGGGCCGTAGGTCATTTGGCCTTTGACGGGGCGCAGCGGCAGGTCCACCTCGGGCTGCGGGGTGTGCGGGGCCAGCAGCGCCAGCGAGCCATGGGCGGCGGTCAGCACCGCATGGTCGGCCTCGGCCAGCGTGTGGCCTTGGCCGTCCAGCGCGGCCCAGCGGGGGGCGGGGGTGTTGCGCAGCGCCGCCACACGGGCGTTCCAGTGTTCGGTCAGGCGACCGCTGGCACGGGCCTGTGCCAGCCAGGCTTGCACCAGGGCGGCGGGGCGAATCAGGCCACCGGGTTGCAGGTGGTGGGCCAGGGCCGGGTCGGTCAACAGGCGGTCCAGCGGGGGCAGGGATTCGGTGGGCACCGATTTGAGGTTGGCCACCGGTGCCGCCTGCCAGCCGTGGCCTTCGGGGATGCGGGATTTCAGCTCCCGCCAGTGCAGGGGCACGCCAATGCGGGACAGCTCACACAGCACGGTGTCGTGGGCGGCCAGGTGTTCGGTCATCACGCCCACGGGCAGGGCCGATGCGCCTTGGGCAGGTTCCGCATGCTGGTCCAGCAGGTGAACGTGCCAGCCCCGTTCGATCAGGCTCAGGGTCACCGCCGCACCGGCCAGGCCCGCGCCCACCACCAGGGCGGAGGGCGGGTGGCTGGCGGCCTCGTTGTTGGTCACGGGCCAGCGGGGTTGGTAGTGCCACGTGGCGGTGTCGGTGCTGTCTTTGCGGTCGGCAGGCGCAAACCCCGCGTCGGCCAGAGCTGTTTGTACGCTGGGAGTGACGGAGTCTGCGGGCAGCTGAAGGGCTGCCTCGCGCGTGCACAGGCGGCCCAGCACCCGCAGTTGCGCGGGCAGCAGGGGCACACAAGCGGCAGACACCCACACCGATTGCACCGTGCCCACCAGCTCGGCCAGCGACTCGGCCACATCACCCACGCACAGCAGCCACCAGCGCTCACCCAGTTGCAGGGGGTGGAAGCCATCGGGCAGGTGCTCGGGCCAGGCCACGGGCGGGGCTTGGTTGAGGGCGGCGGGCAGGCCGTTCAGGAGGGAGGGGAGGGCGCCAGATTCGACCAGCACCACCGGGTGGTCCGATTCAGGCTGGCCGCTCAGGCTGGCCAGCCATGCGGCGGTATCGGGTCCGACCAGGGACAGGTGGGTGGACATCGTGCAGGTGCCGCGGTGCCCAGAGGCGCCCGCGGTGAAAGGGGGAAGGGCCTCAGGCCGAAGGAGGAACGTAGCCTTGGGCCACGTCGGCACCCGAACCGAAGAAATGGTTTTCCATCTGGCGGGCGAGGTACTGGCGGGCGCGGGCGTCGGCCAGGTTCAGGCGGTTTTCGTTGACCAGCATGGTCTGGTGCTTGAGCCAGGCGGCCCAGGCTTCCTTGCTGACGCTTTCCCACAGCCGTTTGCCCAGTTCACCGGGGTAGGGGGGGAAGTCGAGACCTTCGGCTTCCTTGCCGAGCTTGATGCATTGAACCATGCGTGCCATGTCGAGGGGTCCTTGGGGCGGTTTCAGAAATGGCGCGATGGTAGCGTCACTGCTCGACGAAGGCGCGTTCGACCACGTAATCCCCTGGCGTGGTGGTGCTGCCTTCGGTGAAGCCGCGGGCGTTGAGCAGCTCGCGCATGTCCTTGTTCAGGGCCGGGCTGCCGCAGATCATCACGCGGTCGTGCACCGGGTCCAGCTTGGGCAGACCCAGGTCTTCTTGCAGTTTGCCGCTGGCCAGCAGGTCGGTGGCGCGGCCCCGGTTCTTGAAGGGCTCACGGGTCACCGAGGGGTAGTACAGCAGTTGTTCCTTGACCATGTCGCCCAGGTACTCGTGGTTGGGCAGGTCCATGGTGATGTATTCGGCGTAGGCCAGTTCCTTGACCTCGCGCACGCCGTGGAACAGGATGACCTTTTCGTACTTCTCGTAGGTGGCCGGGTCGCGGATCAGGCACATGAACGGGGCCAGGCCTGTGCCAGTGCCGATCAGGTACAGGTTCTTGCCGGGCAGCAGGTAATCGATCAGCAGCGTGCCAGTGGGCTTCTTGCCCACAATGATCTTGTCGCCCACCTGGATGTGCTGCAGGCGCGAGGTCAGCGGACCGTCTTGCACCTTGATGCTCAGGAACTCCAGGTGCTCTTCGTAGTTGGCGCTGACGATGGAGTAGGCGCGCAGCAGCGGCTTGCCATCGACCCGCAGGCCAATCATGGTGAAGTGGCCGTTGGAGAAGCGCAATGCCTGGTCGCGGGTGGTCTTGAAGCTGAACAGGCGGTCGGTCCAGTGGTGGACTTCGGTGACGGTTTCTTCCAGGAAAGCGCTCATGAAAAAACTCTGCGGTTGTGCGGGTGGATGGGAACCGCGGGAGTGTAAGCTGCCTCATATGGTCGACCGCAGTGACAAAAGTCACGCGATGGCATAAGAGCCCGACACCATTGATCTGGCTCAATCTTTCAAACTTGGTTATTTCATGATCCAACGATTCCTGGCGGAACAACCCGCCCGCGTGATGGCCGCCCTGGCCGCCTTGTGTCTGGGCCTGCTGGCCTTTGGCATGTATTTGCAGCATGTGGTGGGGCTGGAGCCGTGCCCCATGTGCATCGTCCAACGGTATGCGCTGGTACTGGTGGGGTTGGCGGCACTGGCGGCCTCCGTGGTCAAGGCCGGGGCCTTGCGCCTGGTCTTTCAGGGCGAGCTGCTGCTGATGGCCGGGTTTGGCGCGTTTGTGGCCGCCCGCCAAAGCTGGTTGCAATGGAACCCGCCCGAGGTGGCCAGCTGCGGGCGTGACCTGTACGGCATGATCGAGAACTTCCCGCTCCAGCGCGTCATTCCCATGGTGTTCAAGGGCAGTGGCGACTGTGCCGCGGTGGACTGGACCTTCCTGTCGCTGACCATTGCCAATTGGTCGTTCCTGAACTTCGTGTTCATCGCGGCCGTCACCGTGGCGGTGCTGGTCTGCAATCAAAAACGGAGCTGAAAAGCTCCGTATAAAAAGCGCTAG
>DASUON010000041.1:0-4240 GCA_036276615.1 Burkholderiaceae bacterium | reverse complement strand
TATGCGCTGGGGGCGCACACCGCCTCACTCGGTCTGGCCTGGTCGCAGGGGAACACGCTGCCACCTGCATTTGCCCATGGCATGTTCATTGGTCAACACGGTTCGTGGAACCGTCAGCCGCACAGTGGCTACAAAGTCATTTTTGTGCCCTTCAAGGCTGGCAAACCCGTGGGGTTGCCCATCGATGTGCTGACGGGGTTCCTGAGCGATGACGGCCAAGCATTCGGCCGTCCGGTGGGGGTGGCCCTGGATCGGCGAGGTGCGTTGCTGGTGGCCGATGACGTGGGCAATGTGGTGTGGCGTGTCGGGGCGGAATGAGGCCCGACAGGGGAAGAACGGGCATCCACACGATGGTCTCGAATGGGCGCGCGCTGTGTGGGTTGATGCACAGACGCTGAAGCCCAGAGCCCGCACCATGGAATCAACGTTTGGGCTGGGGCCTGTCCGGCTTCTTCACCACCGGCGCGGTTGACGCGATGCCCCGGGGCGTTGGTGGTCTGCGCGCCTGTGAACAGGCCGCCCGATGTGAAGGGCATGACGCATCAACACGGACTCGTCCATGTGCGGCGGGTCCTTCCACCAGGCGACTTTCGGGCGGCGATCCACGGCTGTGCGCCTCGCCCTTCTGCTGCTGACTCTGACCTGGAGAAACCCATGACCTCTGCTGCCACCCCCTTGCACTCCACCCCCCCTGCGGCTGATGGGGATCTTGCCGAACAGGCCAACCCCGGGCATGGCATTCCCTCACAAGACCCGGATCCGGCCGCACAGACGCCCATGCCCCCGCAAGAAGAGGTGCGCGAGGCCAACTCGGTGCTGACGGGCGGCGGCATGGTGGCAGGGGCCGCCTCCGGCGGGGCCCTGGGGGTGGCCGTGGGCGGGCCTGTCGGGGTGGTGGTGGGGGTTGCACTGGGGGCCGTTGCCGGTGCATTGGGCGGTGCCGCAGCCGGGGCATCGACCCGTGCGGACGACTCCGACACCCCCCCTCAGCCCACCTCCGCAGACGCTGTGCACCTGCACATTGAGGACAGCGGGGGCAGCGGACGTCCGGTGGTGCTGATCCACGGCTGGCCGCTGTCTGCCCAGGCATGGGAACCGCAGGTGTCTGCACTGCGTGCCGCGGGGTATCGCGTGGTGGCCTATGACCGACGGGGCTTTGGTCAATCGGACAAGCCCGCTTCCGGCTACACCTATGACACCCTGGCCGACGACTTGCATCGCGTCATGGCGCAGTGCGGGCTGCAAGACGTGACGCTGGTGGGTTTTTCAATGGGTGGTGGCGAAGTGGCCCGCTACATCGCCCGGCACGGCGAATCACGCCTGCACAGCGTGGTGTTCGCCGCCGCCGTGCCACCTTACCTGATGGCCACGGTCGACAACCCCACGGGCCCGCTCACCCCCGAACATGCGCAACAGCAAAGGCACGCCCTGGAACAAGACCGCCAGGCGTTTTTCGAGCAGTTCGTGAAGAACTTCTTCTCTGCCCACGGGGTGCTGAAAGTACCGGAGTCCGCATGCATTGCGGCCGTCACCCTGTGCCATCAGTCGGCACAGCATGCGGCACTGGCTTGCATGGATGCGTTCGGCACGACCGATTTCCGCGATGACTTGAAACGGGTGAGCGTGCCCACGCTGGTGATCCACGGCGAAGCCGATGCCATCGTGCCTGTCGAGGGCTCGGGCTTGCGCACCCATTGGGCCGTGCCCCACAGCCAGTTGGTGACCGTGAGTGATGCGCCGCACGGAATGAACGTGTCACACACCCAAGCATTCAATGACGCACTGCTGGCCTTCTTGCGGAAATGAACCGCCCCGGGTTTCGCAGAGGTCAGTTGGTTGAAGTGCCCATGCCGTCGCAGCCGATTGCTCGGTGAGTTGGCGGTGGTTATTTGCCCCCGCCTCTGCCGATGAGAGGGTGCATTTTTCCATGCAACACACCTTGGCGCCCTGCTTGGCGAGATCGGCCACTCGGAAGACAATGGCCTGAGGTTTCCTCTTGCCATGGCCTTCAGTGCCCCCGGCTTCACCGACGCCTTCTTGTTGTTCGCGCTTCGGTGCAGCAGAGGAAACTCGTTGGAACTGAGGCAAATCATGAGTGACCCCGAAATAACACAACCACTGGCACCCCAGTCAGCCGATCTGGCCATGAGCGGAGCCTGGGCCCAAGCGCTGATTGAGCAGTCACTGGCCGGCATTTACGTGATCCAGGACGGGTGCTTTCGTTATGTCAACCAGGAGTTCGCCCGCATCTTTGGCTACGCATCACCCACCGAGTTGATCGACACCATCAAGATTTCCGAGCTGATTGCACCCGAAGAGCGCCAACGCGTGGCAGACAACGTCCGCCGCCGTACCGAAGGTCAGGTGACAGAAATGCGCTACACCTTCGTGGGCCTGCACCGGGATGGGCGGCGCATTCACGTTGAAGTGCATGGCCGGGCATCGGAGTTCCAAGGCCGCCCTGCGGTGATCGGCGTCACCCTTGACATCACCGAACGCAAGCTGGCCGAAGCCGCCAGCGACGAAAAGCTGGGTGCCTTGTTTCGCCACTCACCCCTGGGCATCGCCCTGGTGGACGAAGCGGGCACCCATCTGGAGTGCAACAACGCCTATCAGCAACTGTTGGGTTGCTCCGACGACGCGCTGAAGACCACACGCCTTTGGGACTTGATCCCCCAGCAGTTCGCCGACCGGGTGGACCACATCCGCCAATCGCTCCAGGACGAAGGCCATTACGACGCCATGGAACTGGAGTACTTGCGACCCGACGGCCTGCATGTGCCGGTGCAGACCAGCGGCGTGCGAATCACCGGGAGTGATCATCGGCACTACGTCTGGTCCATCGTCGAAAACATCACCGAACGCAAACGCCTGGAACACGAAATGGCCGAACAGGTCGTGGCCCTGAGAAAGCTGAATCAGCAGTTGCAAGACACACAATCGCAATTGCTCCATGCCGAAAAAATGTCCGCGGTCGGTCAGCTGGCGGCGGGGGTGGCGCACGAAATCAACAACCCTGTGGGGTTTGTGAAATCCAACCTCGGCACATTGCAAAACTACCTGTCCGAGCTGTTGCGTCTGGTGGAAGCCTATGAAATGGCGCTGAAGCACAAACCGACAGACGATCCCGTGCGGCAACAGATCCACGACCTGGAAACCGCCATGGACTACGCCTACATCCGCGACGACACACCCAAGCTGCTTGAAGAATCGCTGGCAGGCATCGAGCGGGTCAGACGCATTGTGGCCGACCTCCGCGATTTCTCAAGACCAGGCCACGCCGACTGGCAACTGGCCCATGTTCACGATTGCCTGGACAGCGCCCTCAACATCGTGGGCCATGACGTTCGGCAAAAAGCCGAATGGGTCAAGGATTACGGCGCACTGCCGCCGATCCGCTGCATGCCTTTCCAACTCAAACAACTGTTCATGAACCTGCTGCTCAACGCTGCACAAGCCATCCCTGCACACGGCTGCATCACGCTTCGCAGCGGTGTCGAAATGGAACGGGTATGGGTTGAAGTGGAGGACACCGGAACGGGCATACCAGCCGATGTGCTGCCCCGCGTCTTCGAGCCTTTTTTCACCACCAAGCCCGTGGGCAAAGGCATGGGCCTGGGGCTGGCCGTGGCCTACGGCATCGTGCAAGCCCACTCAGGCGACATCACGGTGCGCAACAAGGTCGGCGGCGGTGGCAGCATCTTCCGTGTGACGCTGCCCATTGAGCCCCCCAACGCTTCGCGCCATGCGCCCCCTTCCCAGGGGGCGTGACGAGACTCAGAACGTTTCCCAGTCCTCATCCCCACCCTTGGCCTTGGGCGCGATGGCCGTGTTGGTGGAGGTGGCCGCTGCCGTTTCACCAGGCAGCTTGGCCGCTGGCTTGGGGGCCGCCGCCGGTTTGGCGCTGGCCTTGGCACCGGCTTGGGCCGCCGACAGCGCTTTGGCCGCCGATTTCACCGGGGCCAGAGCCCGGGTGGCGCTGGCGTGAGGGGCTTTGCGGGGCGCTGCCGCAGGTGCAGCCGCCGTGCGGCCAGCGCCTGCCCGCTGGCCATCCTGCGCCGAGAGTTTGAACACGGCCACGGTCTGCACCAGGTCTTGTGCCTGGGTGTTGAGTGACGAGGCCGCTGCCGCCATTTCTTCCACCAGCGCCGCGTTTTGCTGGGTCACCTGGTCCATTTGCGACACGGCTTCGGCCACTTGGCCCACGCCGTTGGCTTGTTCTGCACTGGCGGCGCTGATT
>DASUON010000040.1:0-3265 GCA_036276615.1 Burkholderiaceae bacterium | reverse complement strand
CCCCGCGTTCCGCAACATCTACCAGTCTCTGGAAAGCTGGCGCAACGATGCGATTGACTACGGACTCTCCAACGCCTCGCCCGTGGACATGAACATCCCGGAAAACTTCCCGCTCAGCGACCTCAAGCGCTTTTTGCGCGTGTACGCCGATGGCGGCACCGGCTCCAACCTGGTCACCCTGACCTGCGCCGACCTGGCCACCTACCAGGCCGCCAGCCAAGACCCCGAGCGCTACGACCTGCTGCGGGTGCGCATGGGGGGCTGGACCGAGTTTTACGCCGTGATGTTCCCCATGCACCAGGAACAGCACCAGCGGCGCCAGTACTTCACCCCCTGATTTCTCCCCCTCCTTGATTCCTTTTTTCTCCAACTCGCCAGCCCACATCGCCATGGTGTGGGCTGGCCCACCCAGAGACCTCCTGATGAAACACCGCTTTTTCTTCCTGCTGCTGTGGTGCACCCTGTGCTTCAGCCGCGCGGCGCTGGCCGCCGCCCCCGCGCTCAACCCCAACGACTGGAACTTTGTGCTGGTGCCCAGTTTTGAAAGCCAAAGCGGCACCGGCAACAACCTCTCGCCCACCGGGCTCAACCATGCGCTGCGGTTCGGGCAACTGCTCAACGCCCAACTGGCGGGCAAGCAGGCGCAGGTGCGGCAGGTGTACGCCTTCACGCCGTCGGGGTCGTCCAGCATGGTGCCGCTGGAAACCATCGAGCCGTATGCGCTGCTGAACAACCTGGGCGTCACCTCACAAAGCCTCAGCCCGGGCGATGCCAGCGTGTACAACTCCCCCGCCTACTTCTTGTTGCAACTGCTGGGCAACCAGCCCCGGGGCACCTACGTCATGGCCCTGCCGCCCGACATGCTTCAGGCCATGGTCAGCGCCGTCAGCAACGACACGCTGGCCCTAAACGGCACCCATCAGTACGTGGTGCTGTCGGGCCAAAGCGCGCCGTTTGCCGTGGGCACTTACGACGACGGCATTGCCGACGACGCCCACTTTCCCGCCGTGCCCCTGCCCAAGCGCAGCGCATGTTCGCAACCCGCCGTCACCGTGCACGCCAAGGCCCCCGGGGGCTGGCAGCCCTACACCGAGCAAAAGGTGTACCTGGTGCGCCATGTGGAAGCCCACCCCAGCGGCAACTTTGAAAACGGCAACTACGTGTGCCAAGGCCAGTGGCGCGCGCTGGGGGCCAACGGGCGGCTGAGCGACCTCATGAGCCCACGCAAGCCCGATCACATCTTCACCTCCAACCCCAACAACATCATCGGGTGCAGTGGCACGTGTTCGTACATCCGGCCCTCGCTCACGGTGGCCCCGTTTGCCATCCAACACAACCTGCCCCTCACCCTGGCCGATTTCCAGTGGAACGACGCCGTCGATCTGGCGCAGGCCCTGTTCAACCGCGCCTCACCACACTTCAAGCACCCCGAGAGCGGCAGCACCATCCTCGTGGGGTGGGAACACGCCCACATTGAAAAAGCCGTGAAATACCTGCTGACCAGCATGTACCAGAACGCCGCTGCCGCAGCCCAGGTGCCCGCCTGGGGTTTCGAGGATTACGACAGCGTGTGGGAGCTGTCCACCGACAAACACGGCCACCTGACCTTCCGCAACACCTGCGAAGCCATTCCCACCGCGGCCCTGCCCAGCACCTGCCCGGCTTTTTTCCAGTGACCTGTGAGGGGGCTGGGTTCCGCACGGCGGGCGCAACCCAGCACAGTGCTGCGGTAAATAATGCAAAAATTGGCCTCTACCGCTTTGTTTGAAAGCGTAAGCAGCTCTGTTTTTTGAAGCGTCTTGTCGCCTTGGATCTGCGTCCGTGTCAAGGGCAAGGGGGTGTGGTGGACAATGCGGCCCCTTTCGACCACACCCCCCCCACCTGTTGTGACTTCCACCGCGCCTGTGCTGGGCATTGATTTCGGCACCTCCAACTCCGCCGCCGCCTACATGGACGCCAACGGCCAACTCCAGGAAGTGCCGCTGGGCCAGGGCCGGGCCGAAATGCCCACCGCCCTGTTTTTTGACGCCGACACCCACGCCGTGCTGTACGGCCACGAGGCCATGCAGGCCTACCTGTCGGGGGCCGAGGGGCGCTTGCTGCGCGCCCTCAAAAGCCTGCTGGGCAGCCCGTTGATGGACGAAGTCACCTCCGTCAACGGCGAGGCCATGCGCTTTTTCGACATCGTGGTGCTGTTCTTCAAGGAGCTGAAGCGCCGCAGCGAAGCCCATGTGGGCCAGCCCATCACCCGCGCCGTGCTGGGCCGCCCCGTGCACTTTGTGGACGAAGATCCCGCCCGCGACGCCCAGGCCCAGGACGCCCTGGGCCGTGCCGCGCGGCAGGCGGGGTTCACCGACTTCAGTTTTCAGCTGGAGCCCATTGCCGCCGCGCTGGACCACGAGCAACGCCTGAGCGGCGAAACCACGGTGCTGGTGGTGGACATTGGCGGCGGCACGTCCGACTTCACCGTGATCCGCCTGCACCCCGCACGCAGCCGCCAGGCCGACCGGGTGGGCGACATCCTGGCCACCACGGGTGTGCACATTGGCGGCACCAACTTCGACCGGCTGCTGGACCTGGACCGCGTCATGCCCCTCATGGGCTACCGCCACACCGACGCCGCGGGCCGCCCCGTGCCCAGCAGTGTGTTTTTTGACCTGAGCACCTGGCACCTCATCCACCAGGCGTACAGCCGCAAATCCATGCTGTTTGCCCAAAGCCTGGGCACGCACTACGCCAACCGCCACCTGCACGCCCGGCTGATGGACGCGCTGCACGGCCAGCACGGCCACCGCCTGCTGGCGGGGGTGGAGGCGGCCAAGATCGCCTGCTCGCAATCCGGCCAACCCGCCCAGGTGCTGTTGGACTGCCTGCTGCCCGATCCGCCCGCACCGTCCGCTCCTGCTGCCCCGGGGGTGGCCCCCCAGCCCCTGTCGGCCTGGATGGATGCCGACGCCCTGGCCCAAGCCCTGCAACCCGCCCTGGCCCAGGTGGTGGCTTGCGCCCAGCTGTGTGTGCAGCGCTCAGGTCTGGACGCGGTGGACGAGGTGTACCTGACCGGTGGCTCCTCCGCCCTGCGCCCCTTGGTGGACGCGCTGCAACAAGCCATGCCCCAAGCCAAGCTGGTGCCCGGCAACCGCTTCGGCGGCGTGGCCGCCGGACTGGCGGTGACCGGCTGGAATTTGTAAGGAAAATGTGCCTCTAGCGCTTTTTATGAAAGCGCAAGCAGCTATCAAAAATATAGTAATGGGTGCATGTGCAGCAA
>DASUON010000039.1:0-3381 GCA_036276615.1 Burkholderiaceae bacterium | reverse complement strand
TGCAGACCGGGCTGGAACAGCTCGGCACGGATCAGCAGGGCCAGCACACCCCCCACCATCAGCATGGCAAAGCTGAACAGCATGTACAGCGTGCCAATGTCCTTGTGGTTGGTGGCGAACACCCAGCGCCGCCATCCGGTGGGCGCGTGGTGGTCGTGGTGGTCGTCGTGCCCGTGGGCGTCATCGCCGTGATGACCGAGTACAGCACTCATGTTGGATCCTTGGTAACTCTCAAAAACGGTGAATCAGGCGAACGATCACTTGCGGGCAGCCACCACTTCGGCGGGCTGCACGATCTGGTCGGTCTTGTTGGACCAGCTGTTCTTGGTGTAGGTGATCACGGCGGCAATTTCGGTGTCGGACAGCTGCTTCCAGGCAGGCATGGCACCGTTGTTCTGGCCATTGAGCAACACCGCAATCTGCTTGGCCTTGTCGGCATTCAGCACCACAGGGGAGCCATCCAGCGGCTTGATGGGGCCAGCGCCCTTGCCGTTGGGTTGGTGGCAAGCAGCGCAGTTGGCGGCGTACACGGCCTCACCACGTTTGACCAGGTCGGGCAGGGCCCAGACCTTGGCCGGATCATCGGCGGCAGCGGCCATGGCCTTCTTCTTGTCGGCCACCCAGGCGGAATACTCTTCAGCCGTGACCACCTTGACGTGGATGGGCATGTAGGCGTGTTCCTTGCCACACAGCTCAACGCACTGCCCGTAGAAGTCGCCGGTCTTTTCGGCGCGGAACCAGGTGTCGCGCACGAACCCGGGAATGGCATCCTGTTTCACGCCGAAGGCGGGAATCATCCATGAGTGAATCACATCGTTGGCCGTGGTGATCATGCGGATCTTCTTGCCCACCGGCACCACCAGCGGGTTGTCCACCTTCAGCAGGTAGTTGTCGGTGGGGGCGGGCTTGCCGCTGTCGGACATGACGCGGTGGCTGTTGTCCAGCGTGGAGATGAAGCCAATGCCCTCCCCTTCACCCTTGAGGTAGTCGTACCCCCACTTCCACTGCATGCCGGTGGTCTTGATGGTGATGTCGGCGTTGGTGGTGTCCTTCTGGGCCACCAGCACCTTGGTGGCGGGCAGCGCCATGCCGATGACGATGAGCAGGGGCACGATGGTCCAGCCCAGCTCCACCCAAATGGGCTCGGCCAGTTCCTGCGCCTTGTGGCCCACGGACTTGCGGTGCTTGATGATGGAATAGAACATCACCCCGAACACCGCCACAAAGATCACCGAACAAATGATCAGCATGAACCAGTGCAACCAGTGCTGCTCTTCGGCAATGCGCGTGGCTGGCGGCGCAAAGTTGAGCTGATTGACCGCGGGGCCACCGGGCAAATCGTTCACCACCGCGGCATGAGCGGCCATGGACATCCAGACCCCGGCAGCCAGGGCTGCATGGGCCAACCGGCCGCCGACTGCCCGCAGAACGGGGGGCGCAGACAAACTCATCTGTTGGGATTTGCTCACTTTTTGTCGCCTCAAAACATAAGCATTGATTTATATCAATGCGAATTACACCAAACTTTTGCAGCTCTTCTGGTGGGGGAAAACCCTTCAGCAGGCAAGGTTGCACCACCCCCACCAAGCCCAGAAACCGCTCGCAATCCCCAATGACAAGATCCACCCAGAGGCCTACAACCTGGAGGATTCAAAGCCCTTCGCAGAAGGGCATCAGCCCGAGTGCCGCCAGCCAAAACGCATTGGCACTGTCATTGATTTATGTCAATTGTAACGACCCGTTCAGCACCGAAATGAGCTGACCTTGCGATAGATCAAGCCATTGGATGCAACGTCGCGGCTCAGGCGTCGCGCGGATCCGACGGTTTGCGCGTGCTGCCCAGCATCTGGCGCATGTCTTGCAGGGAAACCGCCGTCTGTGCCGCCACCTTGGGGCGGGGTTCGGGGCGGTGGGCGTGGCCGTAAATCACTTCAAACGTCAGTTGCAGCCGACCGTCGGCATCGCGGGGCATGTCCCGCTCCAGGGTGTCCAGCAGGTGCTGGCGCCATGCCCGCCCCCGCGTGATGCGCTGGCGCCGGGCACTGAGGTTGCGCCCCCACCCCCGCAAATCGGCCAGCAGGCGCTCGGCGCTGGAGTAGGTGAGCACCATGCGCTCCACGTCCATCACCGGCTCGGCAAACCCGGTGGCCACCAGCATGTCGCCCCAGTCGTGCATGTCGGTGAAGGCATGGCAAGCCTCCCCCCAGCCCTGCTGGCGGTACACGTCGGACAGCTCGCGCAGGCTGTCCGGCCCCAGGCAGGAGAACATCAGCCAGCCGTGCGTTTGCAAACGCGCCCACCAGGCGGCCATCATGGCCTGGGGCTGGGCGGTGCCGTGCAGCAGCATGTTGGCCCACAGCAGGTCCACCCGGGTGTCCACCCCCGCCACCTGGGGACCCCGGCGGGTCAGCCGTTTCCACCAACCGGCCACACCAGAATCATCAACTTTTGTAGCATCAAACGCTTTCAATGAAAGTGCAGAAGGCAAAAAAACATCGGAATTCTCATAGTGCCTGGCCACCGCATGGCAGGCCGCCCACCCGCCCAGGGCCGGGTGCCAATCCATCCACGCGGCGGGCACCTGGCGAATCCACCCCAGGCGCTCGACCATGCGCCGCCCCACCTCCTCGTGCAACCAGGGGCTGACCGCGGGGTGTTGCGCCATCCAGCGCTGGGCGGCCACCGGGTCCATGGAGGGCACAGCAGCGTCGTGAGACAGGGGTGAAACAGGGAGCATGGGAGGGGGCAGCAGGCAGGGTGGCGGGCAGTATAGGATGGGGTTCCCGCGCCTGCTGAAGCCCCACATCGGCCATGGACACCCCGGTTGACACCCCCCACACCACAGCCCCCACGGGCTGGGGGCGGCTGTGGGCCTCGCGTTGCGCCGTCTGTGGCACCTGGCCCGCGGGACCCACGGGCGATGCGTTGTGCGGCCCCTGCGAGGCCCTGTTTGCCGCCCCACAAACACGTTGCCCCCGTTGCGCCCTGCCCTTGTCCGCAAACGCACCGTGCCCCGCATGCACCCGCCAGCCCCTGGCGCTGGATGCCTGCGCCGCAGCCGTGGACTATGCCCACCCGTGGGCGCACCTGATCCAGCGCTTCAAGCACCACCACGAACCCGCCTGGGCCACGGTGTTTGCCCGCGTGATGGCGGCGCAGCCGGTCATCCGCCAAACGCTGCGGGAAGGCGCGCTGTGGCTGCCCATCCCCATGACGCGCCAACACCTGGGCGAGCGTGGCTACCACCACGCCTGGGTGTTGACCCAAGCCCTGCAACGCCACTTGGCGCGGGCGGGTCACCCGGTGCAGGGCCGTGCGCGGGCAGCGCGTGGTGCTGGTGGACGATGTGATGACCACCGGGGCCACGCTGCACCAGGCGGC
>DASUON010000038.1:0-2489 GCA_036276615.1 Burkholderiaceae bacterium | reverse complement strand
TGCAGTGAGGTGAGGGCTGCGCCCGTCGGCCCTGTCAGTACCGAGGGGCGTTGAAGCGCAGCGTGCCCAGTTCCGAGCGCAGCCGCGACTGCTCCCAGTCCAGGTCGCGCAAGCGCCCGCGCAGGCGGTGGCGCTCCTTGTCGTCCTTGGACTTGGCCAGCAGGCGTTCCAGCCGCTGGATTTCGGAGGCGTTGCTGTTGATCTGCGACTGCACGCGGTGGATGTCCGACCCGGCCTGGTAGGCGGGCAGGAAAGCCTCTTCCCCCCGGCCCCGGCACACCCCCTGGTAGCTGCGCCCGGCCAGCCCCTCGTTCCAGCCCACGCGCGGCACGCAGTACACGCGCACCCCTTGGTCCCAGCCGCCGCGCCACAGGTCGGCCAGGGGGCGAATGCCCACCTTGGCGCAGGCCTCGGCGTGTTCGGCCAAGCGGCTTTCGGGGTGGCCCGCCGCGCCGTCCTGGTAGCCCAGGCGACCCCAGTCGGCGGTTTTGCACTCTTCTTCGCTGAGGGTGGCGCAGCCGCTCAGCCCCAGCGTGGCGGCGGCCAGCAGGGCCAAGGCGAGTGGGGTCGAGCGCATGGCGGGCTCCTGCAAGGAAAGGGGTGGGCTTATTTCAACCCGGCGGCGGCGCGCAAGGCGGCGGCCTTGTCGGTGCGCTCCCAGGTGAACTCAGGCTCTTCGCGGCCAAAGTGGCCGTAGGCGGCGGTCTTGCTGTAGATGGGGCGCAGCAGGTCCAGCATGTTGATGATGCCCTTGGGCCGCAGGTCGAAGTGGGCTTCCACCAGCTTGGCAATCTCGGCGTCGGGGATGACGCCCGTGCCCTCGGTGTAGACCGTGATGTTCATGGGCTTGGCCACGCCGATGGCATACGCCACCTGGATCTGGCACTGGCGGGCCAGACCGGCGGCCACGATGTTTTTGGCCACGTAACGGGCGGCATAGGCAGCCGAGCGGTCCACCTTGGAGGGGTCCTTGCCGCTGAAGGCGCCACCGCCGTGGGGGCAGGCACCGCCGTAGGTGTCCACGATGATCTTGCGCCCGGTCAGGCCGCAGTCGCCTTGCGGGCCGCCAATCACAAAACGGCCCGTGGGGTTGATGAGGTAGCGGGTGTTCTGCAGCCACTCCTTGGGCAGCACGGGCTTGATGATTTCTTCAATCACCGCCTCGATGAAGCTGTCCTTCATCTTGTGGGCGGTTTCGCTCTGGTCGGGGCTGTGCTGGGTGGACAGCACCACGGTGTCGATGCTGTGGGGCTTGCCGTCCACATAACGCATGGTCACCTGGCTCTTGGCGTCGGGGCGCAAAAAGGGCAGGCGGCCGTCCTTGCGCAGCTGGGCCTGGCGCTCCACCAGGCGGTGGGCGTAGTAAATGGGCGCGGGCATCAGCTCGGGCGTTTCGTCGCAGGCGTAGCCGAACATCAGGCCCTGGTCACCGGCGCCGATGTTCAGGTGGTCGTCACTCGCGTGGTCCACGCCCTGGGCGATGTCGTTGCTCTGCTTGTCATAGGCCACCAGCACCGCACAGCCCTTGTAGTCGATGCCGTATTCGGTGTTGTCGTAACCGATGCGCTTGATGGTGTCGCGCGCCACCTGGATGTAGTCGACGTGCGCGTTGGTGGTGATTTCACCGGCCAGCACCACCAGCCCGGTGTTGGTCAGCGTTTCGGCGGCCACGCGGCTGCGGGGGTCTTGCTCGAAGATGGCGTCCAGGATGGCATCGGAGATCTGGTCAGCCACCTTGTCGGGGTGGCCTTCGGAAACCGATTCGGACGTGAAAAGAAAGTCGTTCGCCATGTGAATACACTCCTGTGGTTGAAAGGCAGTTCGCCTTGGCAAGAGCGCTGGCGAACGCTTTAGCGGTGGGGTTGACACTCGGTGAAGGCGCTTTGCCTGGGCGTGTGTCCTGCCGGGCGGAGGCCCGGCGTCGTCCCGCAAGTTGTTCAGTAACTCGACGACGCGGGCAGTGTAATCCAACCTGGGGGTGGCCCTAACGCCACAAAAGCCGCCTTGTCGGGGGTTTATTGAGGTGTCTTCCGAATTCCAAAGCTTGTGACTGCCCTGTTCCGATTTTTCAGCCGATGGCCGTTGTGGGCCTTGCATGCCTGTGGCGCACTGCTGGGCTGGGTGGTCTATCTGGCCTCGCCCGCCTACCGGCGTCGGCTGGGCCACAACGCCCGCTTGGCGGGCGTGGGGCGGCGGGACCGCTGGCGGGCCGTGGCCCACGCCGGGCGCATGGTGGCCGAGCTGCCGCGGCTGTGGATGGGCGCACCCGTGCCGGTGCGCATGGAGGGCGCGCAGCACATTGAGGCGGTGTTGGCGCAGGGCGGCGGCATCCTGTTCCTGACGCCGCACATGGGTTGCTTCGAAATCACCGCCCGGGCCTATGCCGAGCGGTTTGGCTGCAAGGAAGACGGGTCGGGACGAGGCATGACCGTGCTGTTCCGCCCGGCGCGCCAGCCGTGGCTGCGTGAGGTGATCGGCGCGGCCCGGGT
>DASUON010000037.1:0-5345 GCA_036276615.1 Burkholderiaceae bacterium | reverse complement strand
TGTACGTGCCGCAGGCCCAGGACGGCGACCTGGCCGAGTTGGAGCGGCAGTTGCAGCAGCACCGGGACGATCCCCGATTGGTGGCCGTGGGCGAAATCGGCCTCGATTTTTTTGTGCCCGAACTGTGCACCCCGGACATGCGGGAGCGCCAACGGGTGTTCTACCGGGCACAGTTGCAATTGGCCCAGCGCCACGGCTTGCCGGTGATTCTGCACGTGCGCAAGTCGGCCGATGAACTGTTGCAGGGTTTGCGCGACATGGCGCGGCAGGGCCGACCCGTGCGGGGGGGCATTGCCCACGCTTTCAACGGCAGTGCGCAGCAGGCGCAAGCCTTTATCGACCTCGGGTTCAAGCTCGGCTTTGGCGGAGCGCTCACTTACGACGCGGCCCAGCGCTTGCGCCGACTGGCCAGCACCCTGCCGCTGGAGGCGCTGGTGCTGGAAACCGATGCCCCCGACATTCCGCCACAGTGGCTGTATGTGAATGCGGCCGACCGCGCGGCCGGGCAGCCGCAGGGGCTGAACACCCCGGCCGAATTGCCACGCATTGGGGCGGTGCTGGCCGGTTTGCGCGGCCTGGCACCCGAGGCCTTGGCCCAGTCCTGCACGGCCAATGCGCGGGAGGCCTTGCCGCGTCTGCAGGCGTTGGGGGCGGCAGAGCCACAGGGTGGGGCTGGGGCGTGAGTGCGTTGTCGACCCCGTGTGCGGACGAGGGGCCACAGGCGGGTGCACCATCCCTGCAAGGCCTGCCGCCCATTCTGGATGCGCACACCCGGCTGCTGGTGCTGGGCAGTTTTCCCAGCGTGGCTTCGTTGCGGGCCCAGTGCTATTACGCGCACCCGCAAAACCAGTTCTGGAAAATTCTGGGCGCCTTGTGGGGCCTGCCTTTGGTCGATATGCCTTACCCCGAACGCGTGGCTGTGCTGCTGGCGCGGGGCTTGGGTGTGTGGGACGTGTACGCCGCCTGCGAGCGCGAAGGCAGCCTGGACAGCGCGATCCGCCACGCCCGCCTGAACGATCTGGCGGGCTTGCGCCTGCGCTGCCCGGCGCTGCAGGCCATTGCCCACAACGGCGGGGAGAGCTTTCGCCATGCGCGCCATACCCGTGCGCTGGGTTTGCCCGTGCTGCGTTTGCCCTCCACCAGCCCCGCCAACGCCAGTTGGAGCTTCGAGCGCAAACTGGCCGCCTGGCGCGAGGTGCTGGCACAGCACGGCCTGCTGGACGTTCTTCCGCTACCATCGCCGCTTCCTTGAAAGTCCGCATGTCCACCGCCCGCCGCACCCGAACCGACCCGAACGCCTTGCCCGACGTCACCATTTCCGAGGATGGCGAGGTGCGCTTCCTGCACCTGGGCACCGAGTGGATCCAGGGTTCCATGCTGATCGACGCGCCGTTCGACATTGAACTGGAGTACGTGCAGCGCATGCTGGCCTGGCTGCTGTTTGTGGCCCCCGACAGCGTGGCCCAGCGCCGCGCCATGCAACTGGGTCTGGGCTCGGCCGCGCTGACCAAGTTCCACTTCAAGAAACTGAAGATGGACACCACCGCCATCGAGATCAACCCCCAGGTGGTGGCCGCGTGCCGCACCTGGTTCAAGCTGCCACCCGACAGCGCCAAGCTGCGCGTGCTGCTGGGCGATGCGGCCGAGGTGGCGAAACACGCCCCTTTCCATGGCACGGTGGACGCCCTGCAGGTGGACCTGTACGACCACGAAGCCGCCGCCCCCGTGCTCGACAGCACCGAGTTCTATGCCGATTGCCGCGCGCTGCTGACCGACGAGGGCTGCATGACGGTCAACCTGTTCGGGCGCGACGCCAGCTACGAGCGCTCACTCGACAAGATCCGGGAAGCCTTCGGTGCCGAGGCGGTGTGGGCCTTCAAGCCCACGCGCGAAGGCAACACCATCGTGTTGGCGCAGCGCAGCCCGCAGCACCCCACGCGCATGGAATTGCTGGCGCGGGCCGAGGTGATTCAGGAACGCTGGGGCCTGCCGGCCACCAAGTGGCTGCGCGTGTTCAAGGCCGCCTGAGCCCACGGCGAGCGCATCATGAGCCACATGCACCTGCCTCCCGCCCGCGTGCGTTCCGGCCTGGTGCTGGCCGCCTTGGGGGCCATTGCTTTCAGCGGCAAAGCCATCATCGTCAAGCTGGCCTACCGCTATGGGGTCGATGCGGTCACCCTCATCATGTACCGCATGTTGTTCGCCTTGCCGCTGTTTGCCGGCATGTTGTGGTGGTCATCGCGTCGGGCCCAGGGCCAGCAGGTGCGGCTGACGCGGCGCGACTGGTGGGGCATTGCCGGCCTGGGCTTCAGCGGCTACTACCTGGCCAGTTTTCTGGATTTCTGGGGGCTGCAGTACATCAGTGCCAGCCTGGAGCGTCTCATCCTGTACCTCAACCCCACGTTGGTGCTGTTGCTGGGGTGGGTGCTGTACCGGCGCCGTGTCACAGTCCAGCAGGCCGCAGCCATGGTGATCAGCTACGCCGGCGTGTTGCTGGTGTTTGGCCACGAGGTGAACTTCGATGGCCGCGCCACGCTGATCGGGTCCTTGCTGGTGTTCGGCAGCGCCATCAGCTACGCCAGTTACCTGCTCTACAGCGGGCAAATGGTGCAACGGCTGGGCACCTTCCGTCTGGTGGGCTGGGCCACCAGTTTTGCCTGCGTGCTGTGCCTGCTGCAGTTCGTGCTGCTGCGCCCGCTGTCGGCGGCGCTGGTGGCGCCCGAGGTGATAGGCTTGTCTATCCTCAATGCCGTGCTGTGCACTGCTTTGCCGGTGGTGATGGTGATGCTGGCGGTGGAGCGCCTGGGCTCGGCCCTGGCGGCGCAGGCCGGCATGGTGGGGCCCATGTCCACCATCGTCATGGGCGCTTTGATTCTGGGCGAGCCCTTCAACGCCTGGGTGCTGGCGGGTACCGTGCTGGTGCTGGCCGGGGTGTTCTGGGTCGGGCGCCAGGCGATGCGCTGAGGCCTACGCCAGGGTGGAGGATGGTCAGCGCCGCAGGGCGGGCAACGCGATCCCGGCCACGATCAGGGCGAAGGCCAGGGCATGGAACGGTTGCGGTGGTTCGCCCAGGAACAGGGCGGACATGAGCGCCGCGAACAAGGGGGTGAGGTTGCCGAAGAAGCTGGCAATGGTGGGGCCGGCCGCCTGCACGCCCAGACCCCAGCAGCGGTAGGCCAGCAGCGATGGCCCCAGCGCCACGAACAGCAGCACCGCCGCCAGGGGCCAGCTCCACTGGATGATGCCCGCCGAGGCCCCAGGCGCAGCCTGCGACCCCAGCCAGACCCACTCACCGGCGGTCATCAAGGCGGCGGGGAACAGGCCGATGGCGATTTGCACCAGCATGAAGGCGGCCCAGTCGTGCCGAAAGCCTTGGCCCAGGTCGTGGCGTGTCAGCAGCCAGCTGTAGCCGGCCCAGGCGCAAGCCGCCAGCAGCATCCAGCCGTCCCCGGGCACCAGGTGCAGGTGGGCCAGGCTGTCCAGTTCGCCCCGCGACACCACCACCAGCACCCCCAGCAAGGACAGTGCGGCACCGACCACGGCGCGCGCCGTCATGGGGGCATGGAAAAACAGCCGCCCGACCAACAGCATCCACACCGGGCTGCTGGCACCCACCAGCGTCACATTCATGGGGGTGGAGGTGTGCAGGGCCAGGTACTGCAGCATGTTGAAGCCGGCAATGCCGAACAGGCCCAGCAAGGCAAAACGGCGCCATTGGGGCCAGGCGGGGCTGTGGGGCCGCAGCACCCAGCCGGCCAGTGGCAGCAGCAGCAACGCGGCCAGCAGCCAGCGCAGGAAGTTGAAGGTGATGGGGGCGATCCAGGGCGCAGCCACACGCCCGACCACCGCATTGCCGGCCCACAGCAAGGGTGGCAGCAGCAGCAACAGGGCGGTGCGGGTGTTCAGCCCGGTGGGCGTGTGGGGGGCCATGGTCAATGGCGGGTGGGTGCGTCAGGCACCGGCGGGGCGTTCACACCAGTAACGCCATTCGCGGCCACTTTGGGGTTCTTGTACCGCCTGCAAACCGGTGAAGCCGTGGGGCAAGCCTGGGCTGGCGGCCTGGGCTGCGGCCAGGTAGGTGGCCTGGTGCAGCCAGCGGGGTTCGCCATCGATCAGCAAGGTGGTGGTGACCGTGACGGCGGCTTCTTCAAACGGCGCGGTTTTGTTCAGCACGTGAAAGACAAAGGTGCGGCCCTCGATCTGGGGGGGCACTTCGGCCGCGGTGCTGACGCCCGGGATGGTGAGTGCGCGTTCTGCCCCGGCATACGCCACATGACAGACCACGCTTTGGGACCACGCCAAGGAGCTGCTCAGACCCGTGGCCAGCAGCACGACCAGCGCAGGGAAGCACCGGTGCAGCGGTGGCCGTGGCGCGTCTGCAGAGCGTGTCAACGGGTGGTGGTGGCGTGGGGGCATGTGGTCAGGGGCCGAGGGTGGGTCAACGGGTGCGGCGTACCCGCAGTATTTCATCCAGCACCAGGCCGATGGCGCCGGCCGTGATGGCGGCATCGGCCACGTTGAACGCCGGGAAGTGGCCGCCGGGAAACAGCGGCGTCAGCCAGCGGAAGTGGAAGTCCAGCATGTCCACCACGTAGCCGTGCAGCAGGCGGTCCAGCACGTTGCCCAGGGCGCCGCCCAGGATGCAACTGAGCGAAAAGGCGAACAGCTTTTGCCCCGCGTGGGCGCGCAGCATCCAGACGATGAACACCGCCGCGACCAAGCCCAGCCCGGTGAACAGCCAGCGCTGCCAGCCGCCGGCCTGGGCCAGGAAGGAAAACGCTGCTCCGGTGTTGTGCACCCGCACGATGTTGAAAAAAGACGTGACGTAGGTGCCATCGCCCAACTGGTAGTAACCCAGGATGAGCACCTTGGTGAACTGGTCCAGCAGCAACAGGGCAAACGCCAGACCCAGCCAGGTCAGCATGCCTTGGGAAGAGGCTTTGGCCATCTTGGTTCTTTCGCGTCTGCTGGGTCAGGCCACGTGGCGGGTTTCGCCCGCGCCGTGCAGGTTGCTGGTGCAGCGGCCGCACAGCTCGGGGTGGGCCGGGTCGTGGCCCACGTCGTCGCGGTAGTGCCAGCAGCGGCCGCACTTGGCGGCGGCCGAAGGCGTCACCTGCACCGCCAGTTCGCTGCCCAGTTGCAGTGTCACGGCCGACACGATCAGCACGAACTTCAGGTCGTCGCCCAGGCTGTGCAGCAGGGCGTGGTCTTCCGGCCCCACGGTGAGCGTGATGCTGGCCTGCAGCGAAGAACCCACCTGGCCGGCGGCGCGCAGGTCCTCGATGGCCTTGTTGACGGTGGCGCGCAGTTCCAGCACGCGCGCCCACTTGGCCAGCAGCGCCTCG
>DASUON010000036.1:0-9075 GCA_036276615.1 Burkholderiaceae bacterium | reverse complement strand
GCGTAGAAGGCGGCGCCGGGCACAAAGGCCACGTTGTGGTCCACGGCCTTGGGCAGCAGGCTCACGGCGTCCAGCCCGGCGGGCAGGCGGGTCCACAGGTGCAGGCTGGGGGCGTCAGGCGCGGGAAGGGCCGGCGGGTGGCTCATGCCCGGCCTTGGGCTTCCCGGATGGTGGCGGCCAGGGCGGCGATGCCGGTGTTGATCTGGTCCACCGTGGCGGTGACGAACGACAGGCGCATGGTGCGCGGGTCGCCATGGTCGGCGTAGAAGGCGGCGCCGGGCACAAAGGCCACGTTGTGGTCCACGGCCTTGGGCAGCAGGCTCACGGCGTCCAGCCCGGCGGGCAGGCGGGTCCACAGGAACATGCCGCCGGTGGGGCGGTTCCATTGCAGCGAGGCGTCGCCGCCACCGTGGCCGGTGTGGCCGAATTCGCGCTCCAGTGCGGCCAGCATGGCCTCGCATTGCGCCTTGTACAGCGCACGGATGGTGGGCACGTGGCGGTCGATGAAGCCATCCTTCAGCACCTCGGCCACGATGCGCTGGTTGAAGCTGGGGGTGTGCAGGTCGGCCGCCTGCTTGGCCTGCAGCAGCTTGGGGTACAGGGCCTTGGGGGCCACCATGAAGCCCAGGCGCAGGCCGGGGGCCAGGATTTTGCTGAACGAGCCCAGGTAGACCGTGCCCTCGGGGTTGCGCGAGGCCAGCGAGGCGGGCGGGTGCGCGTCAAACCACAGGTCACCGTAGGGGTTGTCTTCGATCACGGGCAGGCCGGTCTCGATGGCCGCCTGCGCCACCGCCGCGCGGCGGGCTTCGGTCATGGTGCGACCGGTGGGGTTCTGGAAGTTGGGCAGCAGGTACACGAAGCGGGCGGCATCGGTGCCGCTGCCGGCCTTGGCCTTCAGGTCGGCGGCGTCCACGCCTTCGTCGTCGCTGGCCACGCTGACCACGGTGGGTTCCATGGGGGTGTAGGCCTGCAGGGCGCCCAGGTAGGTGGGTGTTTCCACCAGGATGCGGCTGCCCGCGTCGATGAGGATCTTGGCCACCAGGTCCAGGCCCTGTTGCGAGCCGGTGGTGATCAGCACCTGGTCGGGGTGCACGTCCATGCCCTGCTTTTTCAGGTCATGCGCCACCCAGTCGCGCAGCGGGCCGTAGCCTTCGCTGGCGGCGTATTGCAGGGCGCTGCGGCCGTCTTGGGTCAGCACCTTCTGGGTGGCTTCGGCCATGGCCTCAATGGGGAAGGTCTGGGGCGAAGGCAGGCCACCCGCAAAGCTGATGATGCCGGGCTTCTCGGTGACCTTGAGGATTTCGCGGATCACGGAGGGGTTCATCTTGTGGGCACGTTGCGCCAGTTTCCAGGTCATGGGGTCTCCTTGGTGAATCAAAGGGGGTGTTGAGGTTGAGGCGAATGGGTTGCCAAAGGGCGAGATTGTTTCAGGTGTTGGGTGGGGGCCGACAGGCGTTTGCCCGCAAACACGGTGGACACCACGGCCAGGGCAAAGCCCACGGTCAGCGCGTCGAGCGACTCGCCCACCAGCGGCACCGCGGCCACGATGCTGATGAAGGGTTGCAGCAACTGCACCTGGCTCACGCGCAGTGCGCCGCCCATGGCCAGCCCGCGGAACCAGGCGAAAAAGCCCAGCCACATGGAAAACATGCCCACGTAGCCCAGGGCCAGCCACGAGGGGGTCTGGATGGGCTGCTGCGGCCAGCTCAGCGCGGTGGCGGGCAGTGCCAGCGGCAGGGCCAGCACGCACATCCAGCAGATGACGCGTTCGGCCCCCAGGTGGGGTGTGACCTGGGCCCCCTGCACATAGCCGAAAGCGGCGGCCACCATGGCGGCCAACAGCAGGCCGTCGGCCCAGGTGAGGGCGATGCCATGCCCTTGTTGCCAGGCCCGCAGCACCGAGAACACCACCACCAGCAGGCTGCCTGCCACGGCACACAGCCAGAAGCCCAGGCGGGCGCGCTGGTGCAGCAGCCAGGCGGCCATGGCGGCGGTGGCCAGGGGCAGCAGGGCCGTCATCACCGCCGCATGGCCGCTGGGCACCTCGCGCAGGGCCAGGGCCAGCAGCAGCGGAAAGCCCAGGGCGTTGCCCAGCGTGGCCAGCACCAGGGGGCGGCGGTGTTCGGCTTGGGGCCAGGGCGAGCGCGTCCAGACCAAAAACGCGATGGACAGCAGCCCGGCGATGGCGATGCGTGCGCAGGTGATGAACCAGGGCGAGAGCTGCGGTGCGCTGGCCGGGCCGGTGGCCAGGCGCGTCATGGGCAGGGTGAGGGCGAACACGGTCACCCCCAGCAGGCCCAGCCAGAGGCCGCGGCTTTCTGCCGACAGGCCGTGGGGGGTGTTGGCTTGGGCGGTGGCGGTGCTCATGACGTGGCTCCTGGGGTGAGGTGGCTGTAGAGCATCCACACCGCGGTCAGCACCAGCAGGGTGGCCATGGTGCGGTTGAAGCGGCGCAGGCGCAGCCCGGTGGGGGTGCCGTCGATCACCGGGCCCGCCAGCCAGTGCCGCAGCAGGGCGCCCATCAGGGCGTAGGTCAGGTTGCTGACGCCGCCAAAGGCCACCATCAAGGGCAGCACGAACAGGGTGCGCTCCAGGGCGTCGGGGCGTCCGGCAATCCACCCGGCCACCACGGCCAGGGCCAGCATCCAGGCCTTGATGTTGACGAACTGCAGGGCCACGCCTTGCCAGAAGCCCACGTTCAGGCGGCGGGGATCGGCGTCTGACAGTTGGGTGGCGCGGGCCAGCTTCGCGGCCAGCCACAGCAGGTAGGCCAGCCCGGTGAGCACGATGGCCCAGCGCAGCCAGGGCAGGGCCACAACGATGCTGCCCAGACCCAGCGCGCAGGCACCCAGCAGCAGGCCCCAGCCCACGGGCACCGCCAGCACAAAGCGCAAGGCACCGCGCAGCCCCCGGTTGGCCGCCAGCGCCGTGGACAGCGTGGTGTTGGGGCCGGGCGTGAAGCTGGCGGCCGTGGCCAGCAGCAACAGGGCGGAGGTTTCGGATGCGGTCATGGAGGTGGGCATGAAGGCAGGCGGTGGAGGCAGGGGGCAAAGGTTCTGCGTGGGTTCAATGTAACGGTCGGATCCATACACAAGCCATACAGATGACTGGTGCAGAATGGCTTCTGTGTGGCTGCCAGTCGCCATACAGAATCCGCACCCCTTGCGCACCGGAGCTGACGCATGTTGATGAAAACCCCTGGCCAGTCGCTGACCGAGCAGCTGTCGCAGCGGCTGGCGCAACGCATCCGCGACCGGCTGTTGCCCGTGGGCACCCGCCTGCCCAGCGTGCGCGAAACGGCCCGCACCCAAGGCGTCAACCCCTCCACGGTGGTGGCGGCCTATGACCAGTTGCTGGCCTGGGGCCTGGTGGAGGCCCGGCCCCGGCGCGGGTACTTCGTGCGGGAATTTGATAGAAAAATGCCTGTAGCGCTTTCAAATAAAGCGCAAGGCGCTATTGAAAGTGAAGCGATTGCGCCCCGCATGCGCGACCCGGAGGTGCGCTCCCCCATCAACGCCACGGCGCTCATCCGGGGCATGTTCCACCGCATCAGCGACAAGCCGCAGCCCGGCATGGGGGTGTTCCCGGCGGACTGGATGGCCACCACCTTCATGCCCGCGGCGGTGCGCAAGGTGGTGGGGTCGTCGTCGTTGCAGGAGGCGTCGCTGAGTTACGGCGAGCCGCTGGGCGACGCCTCGCTGCGCCAGGCGCTGAGCCACCGGCTGCGGGGGCTGGCCATCGATGCGGCGCCCACACAGATCATCACCTCGGTGGGGGCCACGCATGCGCTGGACATCATCAGCCGCACCCTGCTCAAGCCGGGGGACGCGGTGATGGTGGAGGAGCCCGGCTGGGCGGTGGAGTTTGCGCGGTTGGATGCGCTGGGGGTGCGCATCCTGCCCGTGCCCCGTGGCCCGCAGGGGCCGGATTTGGAGGTGATGGAACGCTACTGCGTGGCCTCGCCCACCGGGCAGCCGCCCAAGCTGCTGGTCAGCGTGAGCGTGTTGCACAACCCCACGGGTTATTGCCTGAGCCCGGGCCATGCCCACCGGGTGCTGCAACTGGCCCACCAGCACGACTTCCATTTGGTGGAAGACGACACCTACGGCCATCTGGCGCCGCCCCACGCCACCCGGTTGTGCGCCCTGGACGGCTTGCAGCGCACCCTGTACGTGGGCGGGGTGGCCAAGCTGCTGGCCCCCAACTGGCGGGTGGGTTACCTGGCCGCACCCTCGGGGCTGGTGGAGCGCCTGCTGGACACCAAGCTGCTGGGCACGCTGACCACACCCAGCCTGCTGGAAAAGGCGTTGGCGCTGTGCATCGAGCAGGGCCAGTTGCGCCGCCACGCCGAGCGCATGCGCGCCCGGCTGGAGGTGGCACGCAGCCGCAGCGTGAAGCTGGCGCTGGCCGCGGGGTGCCGCTTTGCAGCCGAGCCCGCGGGCTTGTTTGGCTGGGTGGACACGGGGGTGGACACCGAGTTGCTGGCGCAGCACATGCTGGACGAGGGCTACCTGCTGGCCCCGGGCTCGCTGTTCCACGCCGGGCGCACGCCCGGCACGCTCATGCGCATCAACTTCGCCACCACGCAGGAGGCAGGGTTCTGGACCGATTTTCAGCGCCTGCGGGACCGGCTGGCGCGCTGACCTTACGGGGCGAGTCCGCTCAGCACCTGGTTCAGCCGGGCCAGTTCGGCCTGGAGCACCGGCAGGGCCCGGCCGAACAGGGTCCACTCCTGTTTGTGGGCCGCGGTTTCCAGTCCGTTGCACAAGGCCGATGCGCGGTCTGCGGTGAGGGTGGCCAGGGTGGTCTTGAGGGCGTGTGCGTGCTGGCGGGCGAGGGTGACGTCTTGCTGTGCCAAGGCGCTGATGAGCGCTTTTTCGTGTTGTCCCAGTTGTTGCCGCGTGTTCTGGGCCAGCTTGATCAGGGCCTGTTCGTTGCCTTCCAGCCGGTGCCGCAGTTTGTCCAGGTTCAGCGGTGGGGTCGCGGGTTTGGTGCCTTCTCGGAGGGCTGTGGCGTGAGGCCCCGAAGGCGACGGGACGGGGAAGGCCAACAGGTTCGCGGTGGCCTGTGGCGGGAGGCGGGTCAACGCCTCGGTCATGGCCTGCGTCAGGGCCTGGGGGCCGACGGGCTTGGAGACGTAGGTGTCCATGCCGACGGTTTCGCACAAGTCCCGGTCGCCCGACATGGCGTTGGCGGTCACGGCCACGATGGGGGTGTGCTGCCGTGTGGTGTGGGGGGGCTGGAATCCGCTGGCTTCCAGGGCGCGAATTTCCCGGGTGGCATCCAGCCCGTTGAGCTCGGGCATTTGCACGTCCATCAGGATCAGGTCAATGCCGCCGCGCTTCCAGGCCGCCACGGCTTCCAGTCCGTTGCGGGCCACTGTGGTCTGGCACCCCAGCTTTTTCAGCAGTTCGCGCATCAACAGTTCGTTGATGGGGTGGTCTTCCGCCACCAGCACGCGCAGGGCGCTGAACGATTGGGCGCGCTGACTCAGGTGTTCCAGTTCCAAGGGGGCACTGAGGGGACCCATGTCGGTCACGGGTGACTTGGTCTGGGCACGCAGCGGCAGAACGAAGTGAAAGCGACTGCCCTGGCCCGGAGCGCTGTCCAGTTGGAGTCGCCCGCCCATCAGGCTCACCAGCCGGGCGGAAATGGCCAGGCCCAGCCCCGTGCCGCCGTATTTGCGGGTGGTGGAGGCGTCCGCCTGGGTGAAGGCTTCGAACACCCGCTGTTGCTGCTCGGGGGCGATGCCGATGCCGGTGTCCTGCACCTCGAAGTGAATGCCTTGAGCGGACGGTTGCACGCGCACATGGATCTGTCCGCCTGCGGGGGTGAACTTGACGGCGTTGGACAGCAGGTTCACCAGCACTTGGCGCAGCTTGCCCGGGTCGCCGTGCACCGGTTGGCCAGGCGTGGTCTGGTGTTCGACCTGGAACGCGATGTCTTTGGCGCTGGCCTGGGCGGAGAAAGGCCCGCAGGCCAGGTTGACTTCGGCGTTCAGGTCAAACGCCGTGCTCTCCAGGTCCATGCGCCCGGCCTCGATTTTGGAGAGGTCCAGGATGTCGTTGAGCAGGTGCAACAGGGTCTGGGCCGAGTCGTCCATCAGCATCAGCCACTGGCGCTGTTCGTCGGTCAGGGATGAGTCCATCAGCAGGCGGATCAGACCCATCACCCCGTTGAGGGGGGTGCGCACTTCGTGGCTGACGTTGGCGAGGAACTCGGTCTTGCTTTGGCTGGCGGCTTCTGCTGCTTGTCGGGCCTGTTCGGTGGCGTGTTCCAGTTGCTTGCGGTGGGTGATGTCGGCACTCACGCCCACCAGCCGAGCGGGGCGGCCAAACGGGTCCAGGTCCACGCCCATGCCATGGCTTTCCATCCAGAGCCATTGGTCGTCAAACGTGCGGATGCGAAATTGGGTGACGTAACGGAGTTGCCGACCTTTGACGGCGTCTTCCACATGCTGGCGCACGGAGGTGATGTCCTCGGGGTGGATGCGCTCCATCAGCGTCTCGAACGGGTATTCGCTGTCGATGGCGATGTCGCCCACCATTTCAGACCAGCGGGCGTTGACGTAGGTTCGACCGTCGTCCACGCCGATTTCCCAAAGCCCCAGTTGCGCGGCGTCCAGCGCCAGGGCGAGCCGACCGCGGGTGTCGTCCAAGGCTTCTTCGGCCAGCAGTCGGCTGGTCGAGGCGTCGTGCACGGCACCTTTGGTGACCTCCAGTTCCGACGCCAGGGCGTGCAGGCGTTCCTGCAGCCGCCGACTGCGCTTGCGTTCTGCGGCCAGTTCGGCCAGCGCTTGCTGGAGTTGCTCTGAGGCGGACGGCGTGCTCATGGGGTCGCGGAGACGGAAGTGCTCAAGGTATCCCACCGTTCAATGGCTGACAACAGGGCTTCATCAATGGCGGCGTGTCGCTCGCACAGCGCGGCGGCCCGAGTGGGGTCGGTGGCATACAGTGTGCCGTCGGCCAAGGCGGCGTCAATGGTTTTCTGTTCGTGCTCCAGGGCTTCAATCTGGCCGGGCAGCGACTCCAGCTCCCGCTGCTCCTTGTAGCTGAGTTTGCGTTTCGCGGGGACGGTGTTGTCCGGTGTGCCTGTGGCGGGTCTGGGGGCGTCTTCCTTGGGGGCAGAAGGCCTGGCGGCAGACGGTTGCAGTGCCAGGGTGCGCTGCGATTGGGTCAGCCAGTCGTCCACGTTGCCTTCGTAGGTCCGCCATTGGCCCTCGCCCTCCCATGCCAGGACGCTGGTGGCCACGTTGTTCACAAACTGGCGATCGTGGCTGACCAGGAACACGGTGCCGTCGTATTGGGTCAGCAGTTCTTCCAGCAACTCCAGGGTGTCAATGTCCAGGTCGTTGGTGGGTTCGTCCAGCACCAGCACGTTGGCGGGGCGGGCGAACAGCCGGGCCAGCAGCAAGCGGTTTCGCTCGCCGCCCGACAAGGTGCGGACGGGCGAGCGGGCACGAGCGGGGGAAAACAGGAAGTCGCCCAGGTAACTGCGAACGTGGGTCCGCTTGTTGCCAATCTCGATCCATTCGCTGCCCGGGCTGATGAAGTCTTCCAGGGTGGCGTCCAGGTCGATCTGTTCGCGCATCTGGTCGAAATAGGCCACGTTGAGCTGTGTGCCTTGCCGGACGGTGCCTTCATCGGGGGCGAGTTGGCCCAGGATGATCTTGAGCAGGGTGGTCTTTCCGGCGCCGTTGGGGCCCACCAACGCCAGTTTGTCCCCGCGCAGCACGATGCTGTTGAAATTGCGCACGACGGTCTTGGTGCCATCGACCGATGCAAAGCGTTTGGTGACCTGCTCCAGCTCTGCCACGATCTTTCCGCTGGAGTCCCCCCGGGCAATGTCCAGTTTGACGCGGCCCACGGTTTCCCGTCGGGTGGCGCGGGCTTGCCTCAAAGCTTCCAGGCGCACGATGCGCGCCTGGGCGCGGGTTCGCCGTGCTTCCACGCCTTTGCGTATCCACACTTCTTCTTGGGCCAGCAGCTTGTCGGCTTTGGCTTGAATGACCGATTCCTGCACCAATTGCTCTTCCTTCAGCAACTGGTACTTGGAGAAGTTGCCTTCATAGCTGAGCAACTGACCTCGGTCCAGGTCCACGATGCGCGTGGCCACCGCGTCCAAGAAAGCGCGATCATGGCTGATCACGATGAGGCTGGTGGCTTGGTTGGTCAGCAGTGTTTCAAGCCATCGAATGGAGTCCAAATCCAAATGGTTGGTGGGTTCATCCAGCAAAAGCACATCGGGCCTGGACACCAAGGCCTGGGCCAGGGCCACACGCTTCTTCAGTCCGCCCGATAGGGTGCCCACAAGGATCTCGGGCGACAGATGCAAACGCTGAAGGGTTTCTTCGACTCGCTGCTCCCAGTTCCACGCATCCAATGCGTCGATGTGGGCATGCAAGGCATCCAGGTCGGTGGACTCATTGGGATGAAGGTACTGTTCCCGCAGTGCCTTGGCGTCGTGCACACCATGGCTCACGCTTTCAAATATGGACTCGCCAGGGTTCAGCGCTGGCTCCTGGGAGACGTAGGCGATGCGAAGCCCGGTCCTTCGTTGCACCAGCCCGCCGTCGGGGGGCATGTGACCGGCAAGGATTTTGAGCAACGAGGATTTGCCGGAACCGTTTCTCCCGACCAGGCCGACGCGTTCTTGAGTGTCCAGCGAGATGGATGTGTGATCTAAAAGGGGGACATGCCCGAAAGCAAGTTGCAAATCAGTTGCGGTGAGCAGCGCCATGAAGGTTCCAATGCACAAGGGCGGGCGTCTCGTGGCGAACGGCCGACGAGAGCCGAGAGTGCGTTTGATTATGGTGGGCAGTCGGGGGCGAGATGACGACCGTCCCCGACGAATTGCGCGTCTTGTTGCGCAGATGGTTGAAATCGATGTATACTCTCGCTCCTTTGACGAAATCGTTGCGTGCAACGGCCAGTCTTGCAAAAGCGCGAGGTTCTGAAAGAACTTGCGAAGATGCAAAAAAAGGTGCTACAATGCGAGGCTCTGCTGATCACAGCGGGGTTGCTTCAGAAGAAGAAATTTGAAGCCGGATCATTAAAAACATACAGCCGATAAGCG
>DASUON010000035.1:0-2042 GCA_036276615.1 Burkholderiaceae bacterium | reverse complement strand
GAAAATTCAAAGCTTTTTTGGCATCCAGCGCTTTCAAACAAAGCGCGAGCAGCTTCAATTTCAGTAGCACTCAGCGGTTGCACAAAGTCGGACAGGCAGCGGCTGGGGCGCAGGCGTTCCTGGCCTTGTTCGTCGGTGTAGGTCTGTTTTTCGGTTTGTTGGCGCAGGCCGTGCCAGGTCAGGGCCACCTGCTGGCGGCGGCTGTCGGTCCACAGCACGATGTCGTCGCCCGCCGCGTTGGCGGGCCACAGGCCCATCACGCCGCTGGCGGTCAGCCACTTTTCGGCAATCAGCTTTTTCAGCATGGCCTGGGCGTCGGCAAACACCTGCCGCGCCTGCTCGCCCACCACCTCGTCTTGCAGGATGGCGGGGTAGGGCCCGGCCAGGTCCCAGGTCTGGAAGAAGGGCCCCCAGTCGATGAAGCGGGCCAGCTCGGCCAAGTCGATGTTGTGGAACACGCGCCGCCCGGTGAACTTGGGCACCGGTGGGGTGTAGCCGCTCCAGTCCAAGGGGGTGGCGTTGGCGCGGGCCTGCTCCAGCGGCCACAACACGGCCTTTTTCTTGTTGGCGTGCTGGCGGCGCACGGTGTCGTAGTCGGCGGCCAGTTCGCTCAGGTAGGCGTCGCGGCCTTCGCCCAGCAGGCCCTGGGCCACGGCCACGCTGCGGCTGGCGTCGGGCACGTAGACCACGGGGCCTTGGTAGTGGGGGGCGATCTTCACCGCGGTGTGCACGCGGCTGGTGGTGGCCCCGCCGATCAGCAGCGGGGTCTGGCGGCTGCGGAAGTGTTCGTCCTTCTGCATTTCGGCGGCCACCACCTGCATTTCTTCCAGGCTGGGGGTGATGAGGCCGGAGAGGCCCACGATGTCGGCCCCCACCTCCTTGGCCTTGGCCAGGATGTCTTGCCAGGGCACCATGACGCCCATGTTGACCACTTCGAAGTTGTTGCACTGCAAGACGACGGTGACGATGTTCTTGCCGATGTCGTGCACGTCGCCCTTGACGGTGGCGATGACGATCTTGCCCTGGGTGCGCACCTCGCCCCCGGCGGCCAGCAGGGCGGCCTTTTCGGCCTCGATGTAGGGCAGCAGGTGGGCCACGGCCTGCTTCATCACGCGGGCGCTTTTCACCACCTGGGGCAGGAACATCTTGCCCTGGCCGAACAGGTCGCCCACCACGTTCATGCCGTCCATCAACGGGCCTTCGATGACGTGCAGCGGGCGGCCACCGTCGGCCTCGATCTGACGCCACATGTCCTCGGTGTCGGCCTCGATGTGGGTGTTGATGCCGCGCACCAGTGCATGGGTGAGGCGTTCGCGCACGGGCAGGGCGCGCCAGGCGTTTTGCTGGCTGTCGTCCTTGGCCGCGCCCTTGGCGGTTTCGGCGATTTCCACCAGGCGCTCTCCGGCGTCGGGGCGGCGGTTGAGCACCACGTCTTCCACCCGCTCGCGCAGGGTGGGCTCCAGCTCGTCGTACACGCCCACCATGCCGGCGTTGACGATGCCCATGTCCATGCCCGCCTGGATGGCGTGGTACAGGAACACGGTGTGGATGGCCTCGCGCACCGGGTCGTTGCCGCGGAAGCTGAAGCTCACGTTGGACACACCGCCCGACACCTTGGCGCCGGGCAGGTGTTGCTTGATCCAGCGGGTGGCGTTGATGAAATCGACCGCGTAGTTGTCGTGCTCAGGAATGCCGGTGGCGATGGCGAAGATGTTGGGGTCGAAGATGATGTCTTCGGGCGCAAAGCCCACCTCGTCCACCAGCACGCGGTAGGCGCGTTCGCAAATCTCGATCTTGCGGGCAAAGGTGTCGGCCTGGCCCTGCTCGTCAAACGCCATGACCACGGCGGCCGCCCCGTAACGTTTGACCAGCTTGGCCTGGCGTTTGAACTCGGCCACGCCTTCCTTCATGCTGATGGAGTTGACCACCGGCTTGCCCTGCACGCAGCGCAGGCCGGCCTCGATCACGCTCCACTTGCTGCTGTCGATCATCACCGGCACGCGGGCAATGTCGGGCTCGCTGGCCATCAGGTTCAGGAAGCG
>DASUON010000034.1:0-2733 GCA_036276615.1 Burkholderiaceae bacterium | reverse complement strand
TTCCTTCATGCTGATGGAGTTGACCACCGGCTTGCCCTGCACGCAGCGCAGGCCGGCCTCGATCACGCTCCACTTGCTGCTGTCGATCATCACCGGCACGCGGGCAATGTCGGGCTCGCTGGCCATCAGGTTCAGGAAGCGGACCATGGCGGCCTGGCTGTCCAGCATGGCCTCGTCCATGTTCACGTCCACGATCTGTGCGCCGTTTTCCACCTGCTGGCGGGCCACGGCCAGGGCGTCTTCGTAACGCCCCTCCAGGATCATGCGGGCAAAGGCCTTGGAGCCGGTGACGTTGGTGCGCTCACCCACGTTCACGAACAGGCTGCCCTGGCCAATGACCAGCGGCTCCAGCCCCGACAGCAGCATGGGCGGCGGGGAGGCCTGGGCGGCAGTGGCCGTGGCGGGCAGGTCGGCGGAGGAAGCGTCGGCAAAAGCAGCGTCGGCAGAAGGCGTCTGGCGTGTCATCAAGGCTCACCTGGTGGGTCATGGTTCCGTGTGCGGGCAGGCCCGACACGGTTGAAGCAGGTGAGCGCGGTTGATCCGGTGGGCCACAGGCCACCCCAAGCCTGACACCGGGCGCACCGCCCGGCGCACGGCGGCGGGCAGGGGCCACGGCGCTGCAGCGCTCCTTGGGCAAACGCGTATTTTAGAAAGTCGGCGGCAGGGGCTGCCGACTGCGGTCAATCCTGCGGCAATTGCGCCAGCGCACGGCGGCGGGCCATCTCGCGGCCCATGCCCTCGGTGTTCACGCCCGACAGGGCACTGCGGGCCGCCGGGTAGGCCAGCGACTCTTCCAGCACGATGTGGTCGTGGTAGAGCGCCGCGAACACCTCCACGGCATTGGCCAGCTCGACCGTGTCGAACCAACCACTGCCCTCGGCAGCGGCCTCCAGCATGGGCGCGATGACCAGCCAGTTTTCCTCCAGCCAGCCGTGGTCCTGGGACAGGCTGTGTGCGGCCTGCACCACGTCGGGCTGCGGGCTCTCCAGCAGCGGAGGGAACACGTGTTTTTCCTCGTCCAGGTGGTGCTGACGGGCTTCGCCCCCGAAAAACGCCAGCACCTCGCGGGCACGGGCACGTGCGGGCTCGGACAAATCGCCCTGACTCAGCGCATCCACCAGGACGCTGAGGGTCTGCAGCGACTGCGCCACCTGGCGGTGGGTGGCATCCAGGTAGTCAAACACGGCAACGGGGGCTTGGGCAACGGGCATGGCGCACTCCTGAGGGATGGAACTGAGGGGCATTGTGAAATTGCGGCGGCGCAGCAACTTGACGCACATCAAGCAAGGGGAAAACCAGGCCTGGCCTCGCATCCCCACGCCGTTGGCCCGACAATGCGGCCTACCCCTCCCCGCATTCGACGCCCGCCACCGCCCACACCATGCTCAAGACCCTGATGGACAAGGTGCGCTCCACCGCCCGCCGCGACGCGGGCGACCCGGGTGACACCGCCTCCTGGAAGCTGGACTTCAACAGCCCGCGCACCAGCGCCGAAGCCGCCGCCGACATGCTGCGCGCGCCCACGGCCCTGATGCAGCTCAGCCCCGAAGAAGCCAGCACCGTGGTGCAGTTCATGCAGCCGCGCATCATCCCGGCCGACACCGTCATCTTCCAGGAGGGCGACACCTCTGACACCGGGCACATGCTGCTCGTCATCGACGGCGAGGTGACGGTGGAAACCTTGCTGGTCAGCCGCCGCTCGCCCGACACCCTCACCGTGCTGGGGCCGGGCAGCCTGGTGGGCGAAATGTCGCTGTTCGACGGGGCCGCCCGCTCGGCCACCTGCACCGCCACCTCGGAAGTGCGCTGTGCGGTGCTCTCGCGCAAGGCCATGGAGCGCCTGGCCCGCCACGCGCCCACCACCGCCGCGCATTTCATGGCCGCGGTGGCCCAACGCCTGGCCGAGCGCCTGCGCCAGAGCGACGAAAAGGTTCGCCTGTACAGCCACCTGGTGCGCACCATGCAGCAGGAAATCGACGCGTTGATGCGCTGAACGACCCGCCGAAAGCCCCCGCCCATGCCGTTTCGCCTGCGCTTTCGCTCCTCCCGCCCACCCGCGGCAGCGGCGGATGCGCCCGCGTCGCAACTGGGCGCAGGCGCTGCGGCCAACGCCTCGGGCTTTGGCCCCGAGCCCGACCGCTGGGCCGCCACCACGGCCACGGACGGCGTGACGCTGGACGACGTGGCCCAACGCTTGGCCCAGCGCACCCTGTTGCTGCCCTTGAGCCTGGACCAGGCCCGCACCGTGGCCGGGTACATGAAGCCGCTCAGCCTGCCCCAAGGGCAAAGCCTGCTCGACCCCCTCGCCACCCCACCCGCCACCGACCTGGTGCTGATCGTGCGTGGTCAGGTCCGGCAACACACCCGGGTGCAGGGCCGCGCCCTGGTGAGTGACCTGGCCCTGGACCCACTGGGGCCTGGCGACTTTGTCTCCGAACCCGCCCTGCTGGACGGTGTGGCCCGCAACGTGTTGCTGGAGACCCTCAGCCCGGTGGTGCTGGCCACCCTGTCGCGCGGGGCCCTGGCGTCGCTGAGCCACGACCACCCCGACCTGGCCGCCCGCCTGCTGTCCGCCGTGTGCCAAGGGTTGACGCGGCAGCTGCGGACCAACCACCGCCGCATCACCGAAGCGTCGGGGGCCATCCGCGACCTGCAAGACGGTCTGCTGCACGCCGCACGTCTGCCCCACCCCCCCAGCACCGAACCGCCTGCCCGCTGACACCATGGCCGCCG
>DASUON010000033.1:0-2396 GCA_036276615.1 Burkholderiaceae bacterium | reverse complement strand
GACCGGGGCTGAGCCGTGGAACACGGTCGCTGAGGGCCTGCGATGGGCGGGGGCCGGGCCGTGTGTGGGGGCGGCTCCTGCGCCGGTGATCGGCTTTCAGCCGATTTCGCTGCGGTGCTCGACCACGGGGCGTCGTCGCGGAACTCACGCCGCTTTGCTGCGCAAAGCTCTGTTCAGACAACCGCGACGAAGTCAGAGGTGGAAGCTGCGCTTTCGCGCAGCCGCCCCGCGGTCTGTGCGCCTCGCCACCGGAGAAGTCGCCACCCCCACACACGGCCCGGCCCCCGCCCATCGCAGGCCCTCAGCGACCGTGTTCCACGGCTCAGCCCCGGTCGAACACTGGGTCCACCGGCACTTGCAAGCCCACGGCCAACTGGTTGGTCTTGGCCGCCAGACCGATGATGGACAACAGCTCGGCATGCTGCGCATCGGTCATGCCCTTGGCCTTGGCTGCCGCGGTGTGTGAATGCACACAGTAGCTGCACCCGTTGACGATGGACGCGGTGATGTACACCAGCTCCTTGGTCAGCGGGTCCAGCGTGCTGGGCGTGGCCATCACCCGCTTGACCTCGGCCCAGGTCTGCGCCAGCAGCTCGGGGTTGAAAGCCAGGTAGCGCCACATGTGGTTGATGAACTCGGTGTTGCGCGTGGCGCGGATGTCGTCAAACACCGCTTTGACGCGTGGATCGGCTTCGGGATCGGCAGGACGGGCAATGGTGGACACGGTGAACCTTCAAAACAATTGAATGTCGCCATCAAAGCCCCCCGGCCCGCTGGCGCGGGGCGCAGCATAACCTTGTGCCCATGTTGAACCGACGCCAAACCCTGCAAGCCTGCGCCGCCGCGGCCACCGCCGGGGCTGCCGCCACCCTGCCGAGCCTTGCCATGTCCCCCACCACCGCCCCCGTCCAAGCCCTGAGCCACCTGCCAGGCCTGCAACCCAGCCCCCGCATGCCCGTGGTGTTTGCCGGCCATGGCAGCCCCATGAACGTGATCGAACCCACCCGCTGGCGTCAGGGTTGGGAAGCGCTGGGCCGCCAGTTTGGCGAGGGTCAGCGCTGGCCCACCCCGCAGCTGATCCTGTGCATTTCGGCCCACTGGATCACCCGGGGCTGGCACGTCACCGGCATGGACAAACCCGCCACCATCCACGACTTTGGCGGTTTTCCCCAGGCGCTGTTCGACATGCAGTACCCCGCCCCCGGTGCCCCTGCGGTGGCCCAGGCCCTGGCCGCGGCGCTGCGCCAACCGTCCACCCAGCAGGCGGTGGGCGTGGACGATCACCAGTGGGGCCTGGACCATGGGGCCTGGGGCGTGTTGCTGCCCATGTTCCCCAAGGCCAACATCCCGGTCATCCAGCTCAGCATGGACTACCACCGTCCCCCGTCCGAGCACCTGGCGCTGGGTCGGCAGTTGCAGGCACTGCGCGAGCGGGGGGTGTTGATCGTGGGCAGCGGCAACATCGTGCACAACCTGGGGGCCATGGCGCGCACCGCCGCCGACAACCAGACCTACGACTGGGCGCTGGAGTTCGACGCCCAGACCGCCCGCCACCTCACCCAGGGCGATGCCGACGGCCTGGCGCGGTTCCTGGACTGGGGTCCGGCCACCCGCCTGGCCCACCCCACACACGACCACATGCTGCCGCTGCTGTACACCGCCGGGGCCGCCCAGGCGGGCGAAGCGGTGCAGTTCTTCAACGAAGGCTTCCAGATGGCGGCCATCTCCATGCGGTCGGTGGTTTGGGGGTGAGCCGCCTGGCAAGTTAGAGTGGGGCATGGCCACCAAGCGCTTCCCCGCCAACCCCGCGCACCCCGAGCGCCTGTGCTGGGGCTGCGACCGCTACTGCCCCGCCACCGACATGGCCTGCGGCAACGGCTCGGACCGCACGCAGCACCCGGCGGAACTGTTCGGGCCCGATTGGGCAACATGGATGCCGCTGGAGGATGCCGACAAAAACGCCTCCACATCGGACACGTCGTTGGTGGTGCGCAAGCCCTCGAACGCGGCCTGAGCCTCGGGGTAGCGGCGGCGCAGCAGGTTGAGCCACTGCTTGAGCCGCCCGGCGCGGTGGCGGCGTTCCACCCGCTGGCCCACCAGCGCCCAATAGCCTTGCATCAACCCCACCAGCTCGGGCCAGGGCACCTGCACCGGCCAGTCGGTGTTCACCTGGCCTTGCACATGGCAGGCCGACGGGCGTTGTGCCGGGGCTGCATGCCCGCCCGCATTTGCTACCAAAACAGGAGCTGCTTGCGCTTTTTCTGAAAGCGCCAGAGGCACTTTTTCCTTGATATTTCTCCGCTGCCTCGCCACGGCGGCCCGCACGGCCAAGGCCAGGCCGGGGTCGGCCACCATGCCGCGGCCCAGCATCAGATGCGTGCAGCCGCTGGCCTGCT
>DASUON010000032.1:0-25107 GCA_036276615.1 Burkholderiaceae bacterium | reverse complement strand
AGCGCATCGGTGGTGGCCAGGGTGGGGGTGTCAGCGGTCATGCCAGTCATTTGTAGATGTGTTCGGGGTCTTTCAGCACGGGATCGACCGCTTGCCAGCGGTCGCCTTCCAGGCGTTGGAAAAAGCAGCTGTGGCGCCCGGTGTGGCAGGCGATGCCGGGTTCGTGCCCCAGCTGGGTGACCTTGAGCAGCACCACGTCGTGATCGCAATCGAGGCGGATGTCGTGCACCGTTTGCACATGGCCCGATTCCTCACCCTTGAACCACAGCTTGCCGCGCGAACGGCTGAAGTACACCGCCCGCCCCAGCTCGGCGGTTTTGGCCAGGGCCTCGCGGTTCATCCAGGCGAACATCAGCACGTCGCCGCTGCTGGCCTCCTGGGCGATGACCGGCACCAAGCCCTGGGCATCCCATTTGACGTGATCGAGCCAGGTCACAGAAACTACATTATTCATAGCATGTTGCGCTTACAAAATAAGCGCTAGAAGGTTTTTTTGCCATCAATCCAGGCGCACCGGGATGCCGCGCTCTGCCATGCGGGCCTTGGCCTGTGCCACGGTATATTCGCCGTAGTGGAAGATGCTGGCGGCCAGCACCGCATCGGCACCGCCTTGCTGCACGCCATCGGCCAGGTGATCAAGGTTGCCCACACCGCCCGAGGCGATCACGGGGATGTAGATGGCATCGGCCACCGCACGGGTCAGCGCCAGGTCAAAGCCAGACTTGGTGCCGTCCCGGTCCATGCTGGTCAGCAGGATTTCGCCAGCACCGCGGTAGGCCATGTCCTGGGCCCAGGCCAGCGCGTCCAGCCCGGTGTTCTTGCGTCCCCCGTGGCTGTACACGTCCCAGCCTGGCCCCACGGGCAGGCCCTGGGCGTCCAGACGAGCCTCGTCTGCAGCCGAGCGGCGCTTGGCGTCGATGGCCACCACGATGCACTGCGCCCCGTATTTGGCGGACGCGTCGTTGATGACCTGCGGGTTGGCAATGGCCGCCGAGTTGAAACTGGTCTTGTCTGCCCCGGCGTTGAGCAGGCGGCGCACGTCTTCCACGGTGCGCACGCCACCGCCCACCGTCAGCGGGATGAAGACCTGGCTGGCCACGGCTTCGATGATGTGCAGGATGAGGTCGCGCCCATCGCTGGTGGCGGTGATGTCCAGAAAGGTCAGTTCGTCGGCCCCCTGGTCGTTGTAGCGGGCGGCGATTTCAACCGGGTCACCGGCGTCGCGCAGCTCCACGAAGTTGACACCTTTGACCACGCGACCACCGGTCACGTCCAGGCAGGGGATGATGCGTTTGGCAAGCATGGGGCGATTGGATCAGAAATGAGCGACAGGGGGAGCGGCATCGTGCACGGTCAGGCGCTGCCAACCTTGCCACACAGCCCCCGGGGACACCGTGTGGGGCTGGTACACCCGGGCAGCTTCCACACACAGCATGTGGCGCCAGCCGTCATCCGGCAAGTCGTTCATGGCCGCGCTGTGGCGAACGCCGGGGTTCCAGACCACCACGTCGGGCCAGCCCGGCGAGTGGTCGATGCGCAATGAGCGGGGGCCGTCTTGCAGCCACAGCGGTGCGGGTTGGCCCACTGCCTCGGGCCGGGTGTACACCCGGTCGAAACCCAGGTCGGTCTCGTCACGCACCGGGGCGGCAAAACGCAGAGCGGGAGCCGCCGTGGCATGGGTGTCGGCCAAGGCGTCCCATTCGGGCTGGCCGCCCAGGCCAGACAGGGCCACGCGGTCGATGTCGTCCACCGCCAGGTAGGTGTGCAAGGCCCCGGTGAAAGCCCAGGCATCGGTCCCGGTGTTGCGGACGTGCAGCGTGACCTGCAAGCTGCCTGACCACAGCGACACGGTGAGCAGCGCCGCAAAGGCATGGGGCCACACCGTCTGCGTGCCGGGGTTGCTGTCCAGCGCCAGGTGCACATGCCGGACATCCGCCTCGGCAACGTCAGCAGGCAGCTCCACCACCAGCCCCGGCCAGCGTTCGGCCACCGTCGGTGCGCTGACCACCGCCCAGGGGAGGTTGCGCACCATGCCGTGTTTGGGCAGGCGCTCGGCCAGCGGGCCACGTTGGTTGAACTGGGGAAAACACACGGGCACGCCACCGCGAATGGGTGCGGAGCCATCCAGCGTGGCGCAAGGGCTGAGGTACAGGCGTTCCCGCCCCCTCGACACCCACGACAAGGCATGGGCTCCGTGCAACGCCACCCGAACCCGGTCACCCCCGGGCAAACCGACCTCGGCCTGGGCGTGCATGGGCCGCTCGCCGGAACGGGTGGTGCTCAACCGTTGAGCTCGTCGGCCAGCTGCTGGGCCGCTTCGAAGTCGAGGTCGCCGCTGTAGATGGAGCGACCGCAGATCACACCTTCCACACCTTCGTCCTCCACCGCACAGAGCTTGCGGATGTCGTCCAGGTTGGACAGACCACCCGAGGCAATGACGGGGATGGACAGCGCCTGCGCCAGCTTGACGGTGGCGTCGATGTTGATGCCGGTCAGCATGCCGTCGCGCCCGATGTCGGTGTAGATGACGGATTCGACGCCGTAGTCCTCGAACTTCTTGGCCAGGTCGATCACCTCGTGACCGGTGAGCTTGCTCCAGCCGTCGGTGGCCACCTTGCCGTCCTTGGCGTCCAGGCCCACGATGATGTGACCACCAAAAGCGGTGCAGGCGTCTTGCAAAAAGCCCGGGTTCTTGACCGCGGCGGTGCCGATGATGACGTAGCGCAGCCCGGCATCCAGGTAGCGTTCGATGGTGTCCAGGTCGCGGATGCCGCCGCCCAGCTGCACGTCCACCTCGCTGCCCACCTCTTTCAAGATGCGCTTGATGGCGGCCTCGTTTTTGGGCTTGCCGGCAAAGGCCCCGTTGAGGTCCACCAGGTGGACGCGGCGAGCCCCCTTGTCCACCCAGCCCCGGGCCACGGCGGCGGGGTCGTCACCGAAGACCGTCGTCTGGTCCATGTCACCCTGTTTCAGGCGAACACACTGGCCGTCTTTCATGTCAATGGCGGGAATGAGCAACATGGCTGTAAAGGCTGAGGGGGTTGAAGAACAGGGGTTGAAGAAAAAACGTTCAGGGCTGCCAGTTCAGGAAGTTGCGGTACAGCCGCAAGCCCTGGTCGGCGCTCTTTTCGGGGTGAAACTGGGTGGCAAACAGGTTGTCACGGGCAATGGCGCAGGCAAAGCGCACGCCGTAGTCGGTCTCGCCCACGCTGTGGCGGGGGTCGGCCACCCGCGCATGGTAGCTGTGCACAAAGTAGAAGTAGGCGCCGTCGGTGATGCCGTCCCACATGGGGTGCACCGGGCGGCCATCCAGCACATGGTGCACACGGTTCCAGCCCATCTGGGGCACCTTGTAGCGGCTGCCATCGGCCTGCAACTGCCCTTGCAGGCGAAAACGCACCACATCGCCGTCGATGAGGCCCAGGCCGTCGCACGGCCCTTCTTCGCTGTGCCCCAACAGCATCTGCATGCCCACGCACACCCCGAACAGGGGCTTGTGGGCCGCGGCGTGCAGCACGGCGTCTTTCAGGCCGGAGCGGGCCAGTTCGTTCATGCAGTCGGCCATGTGGCCTTGACCGGGAAGCACCACACGTTCGGCGGCCATCACGTCATCGGCACGGCTGGTCACACGGACTTCCACATCTGCGGCCTGGGCCACATGCATCACCGCCTGGGACACGGAGCGGAGGTTGCCGCTGCCGTAGTCCACCACGGCCACCATTCGTCGGGTCATGTTGTTGCGCGGGTTGCGGGACGGGTTGCAAGGGGGCTCACAAGGAGCCCTTGGTCGAGGGGATCGTGTTGCCCATGCGGGGGTCGGGCGTCAGGGCCATGCGCAGCGCCCGCGCAAAGGCCTTGAACACCGTTTCCGCCTGGTGATGGGCGTTGACGCCCTTGAGGTTGTCGATGTGCAGGGTCACACCCGCATGGTTGACAAACCCCTGGAAGAACTCAAACGTCAGCTGGGTGTCGAAGGCCCCCACCATGCCCGCCGTGAACGGCACGTGCATGTGCAACCCGGGGCGGCCTGAAAAATCAACCACCACGCGGGACAAGGCTTCATCCAGCGGCACATAGGCATGGCCGTAACGGCTGATGCCTTTCTTGTCGCCCACAGCTTGGGCAAATGCCTGACCCAGGGTGATGCCCACGTCTTCCACGGTGTGGTGACCGTCGATGTGAAGGTCGCCCTCCACCTGGATGTCGAGGTCGATCAGCCCATGGCGGGCGATCTGATCGAGCATGTGATCAAAAAAACCAATGCCCGTGGACAAACGGGATTGCCCGGTGCCATCAAGGTTGACCGACACGCGGATGCGTGTCTCGGCGGTGTGGCGCGACACATCGGCACAACGGAGTGCCGGGGTCTGGCAGGATGCGTTCATAAGGTGGATTGAAGGGCCGCCAGCATCTGCCTGTTTTCGTCGGGGGTTCCAACGGTCAACCGCAGGCAGTGGTGCAGCAGTGGGTGCATTTTAGAAACATTCTTCACCAGCACACCCGCACGTTTCATGCCGTCAAAGCTGGCTGTGGCGTCCGGCACACGCACCAGGACCATGTTGGCCTCGCTGGGGAACACCTTCACGCCGGGCAATGCGGCCAGATCCGTCAGCAATTGGACCCGCCCCTGGCGAATGGCCTCGGCCTGTTGCGCAAACACCTCGGCATGCTCCAGCGCAAACAGCGCACACTCGGCATTGAGCACACTGATGTTGTAGGGCGGACGCACCTTGTCCACCTCGGCCACCAGGGCCTGGGGGCCCACCATGTAGCCCAGCCGCACACCGGCCAGCCCGAACTTGGACAGCGTGCGCATCAGCAGCACGTGGCGGTGCCGCGTCAACCGATCCAGGTAGCTGCGGGCGGCAAAGGGCTGGTAGGCCTCGTCCATCACCACCAGCCCTCCCAGTTCCCCCTGACGCACCACGATGCGCTCAATGACCTCGTCGTCCCACAGGTTGGCTGTGGGGTTGTTGGGGTAGGCCAGGTACACGATGGCCGGGCGGTGGGCGTCCAGTGCCGCCAGCATGGCCGCCTCGTCCAGTTCGAAGTCGGGCGTCAGGTCCACCCCCACGAAACGCAGCCCTTGCAGCTGGGCGCTCATGGCGTACATCACAAACCCGGGCAAAGGGGCCAGGATGGTGGCAGGGGTCCCGTCGTCGTTCGGCCGGTCGCAGGCCAGCGCCAGCAGGCTGATGAGTTCATCCGACCCGTTGCCCAGCATCAGGGCACACCCTTCGGGAACACCGACGTGGGCATGAATCGCACGTTTCAGGTCGTCAACACGGGTGCCCGGGTAGCGGTTGACCGCCACACGCCCGAGCCGCTGCCCCAATTCGTTTTGCAGCGATTCGGGCAGCGGATAGGGGTTCTCCATCGCATCCAGCTTGATGAGGCCGACCGCATCCTGGATGGCATAGGCATGCATGGACTGCACATCCTGACGGAGGCGCAACAGGGGATTGGGGGAGGAGGACATGCGAAAAGGGGGTTGTCGGCCACACCAAACGCCCGAAAAAACTGTGCCGTTCACGCCACGCTTTTAGGGGGCACCCCCCAAACGTGGCGACCAAACTGACCATTCGGGCAGCTTCGTGTTGCATTGCAACAAATTGCTGATAACATTCATTGTAAGTTTCCTGAACAGCCCGCCTCCGGCGGGCCTTCACGAAACATCGGTTGTCTCCTCCACCTTTTCTGTATCGGTGGATTCAGCCCCGAGCTTCACGCTCGGGGCTTTTTTTTGCCTCTTCTATGATGTGACCTCAGGACACACCATGAGCGCAACCCCGACCCCACCCTCTCCCTGCCACACCGCAGACACCCCCAATCCCCTGTCTCCCACTGACTACCTGGCCCGAATTCTGAACGCCCGTGTCTATGACGTGGCCATTGAATCGCCCCTGGAACCCGCCAAGGTGCTGAGCCAGCGCCTGGGCAACACCGTGTTGCTCAAGCGTGAAGACCAGCAGCCCGTGTTCAGTTTCAAGCTGCGGGGCGCCTACAACAAGATGGCCCACCTCAGTCCCGAGGCGCTGGCCCGGGGCGTCATTTGCGCCTCTGCAGGCAACCACGCCCAGGGCGTGGCCATGGGTGCCCGCAAGCTGGGCACCCGCGCGGTGATCGTGATGCCAGCCACCACGCCGCAAATCAAGATCGATGCCGTGAAAGCCTGGGGCGGCGAAGTGGTGCTGCACGGCACCAGCTACAACGATGCCTACGGCCATGCGGTGGAATTGCAGCAATCGCAGGGGCTGACCTTCGTCCACCCCTTCGACGACCCCGACGTGATCGCCGGCCAAGGCACCATTGCCATGGAAATCCTGCGCCAGCTCCAGAAGCTGGACCTTCAGCGGTTGGACGCGGTGTTTGTGGCCATCGGCGGCGGTGGCTTGATTTCGGGCGTGGCCAACTACATCAAGGCCGTGCGCCCGGAGATCAAGGTGATCGGGGTGCAGATGAACGACTCCGACGCCATGCGCCAGTCGGTGGCCGCAGGCCAGCGCGTCACGCTGCCCGATGTGGGGCTGTTTGCCGACGGCACCGCCGTGAAGCTGGTGGGAGAGGAAACCTTCCGTGTGGCCCGCGGGCTGGTCGATGGCTTCATCACCGTGGACACCGACACGGTGTGCGCCGCCATCAAGGACATTTTTGTGGACACCCGCAGCATCGTGGAGCCCTCGGGAGCCATGGCCGTGGCGGCCATCAAGCAGTACGTGGCCCAGCACGGCACGCAAGGGGAGACCTATGCGGCCATCCTCTGCGGGGCCAACATGAACTTCGACCGCCTGCGCTTTGTGGCCGAGCGTGCCGAGGTGGGGGAGGAGCGGGAAGCCCTGTTTGCCGTCACCATCCCAGAAGAGCGAGGCAGCTTCCGCCGCTTCTGCGGCCTCATCGGCAACCTGCCCAGCTTTGGCGGCGGCACCGGTCCACGCAACGTGACCGAGTTCAACTACCGCATCAGCGACCAGCAACAGGCCCATGTGTTCTTGGGCCTGACCACGCGCCACAAAGGCGAGAGCCCGCAGATTGCCCAGGCGTTCACCGAACAGGGCTTTCAAGCCATCGACCTCACCCACGACGAACTGGCCAAGGAACACGTCCGCCACATGGTGGGCGGGCCATCCAGCCTGGCCGAGAACGAACGTCTGTTGCGTTTTGTCTTTCCCGAACGGCCTGGCGCCCTGATGGCCTTCCTGAGCCAAATGCGCCCGGGCTGGAACATCAGCCTGTTCCACTACCGCAACCAGGGGGCCGACTACGGACGCATCCTGGTGGGCATCCAGGTCCCGCCCGCAGAAGACGCTGAATTTGCGAAGTTCCTGTCCACCCTGGGCTACCCCTGGGTGGAAGAAACCGACAACCCGGTGTACCGTCTGTTTCTGCGCCCGCTTGGCACCTGAAACGCCCGTTCACCATGCCCCCCCACCCCGATCCATCGTCCGCGGTCCAACTCCCCACCGTTGAACCGATTGCCAGTCCAACGCTGACCGCCGCGCTGCAACAGCGGGTGGACAGCTTGGCCAAACCCGTGGGCTCGCTGGGCCGGATGGAGTCGCTGGCGCACCAGATCGGGCTGATCCAGCAAACCACCACCCCCACGCTGCAAACGCCGCAGGTGGTGTTGTTTGCAGGGGACCATGGCATTGTGGACGAAGGGGTGTCCCTGTACCCCCAGCGTGCCACGGTGGAGCGCATCGGCAATGTGCTGGGTGGCGGCGCCGCTGTCAGCGTGCTGGCACGCGACCATGGCTGGGGCCTGACCGTGGTGGACGCCGGGGTGGCCGCCCCCATCCCGCCCGCCCCCCACACCCAGGGCCAGCCCACGGCATCGCTGCTGAGCCGAAAAATCGGTTTTGGCACCCGCAACATGGCCCACGCACCTGCCATGACGGGCCAACGCGCCCTGGCGGCACTGGGTGCAGGCATGGACGTGATGCACCACCTGCCGGGCAATGTGGTGGCCATTGGCGACATCGGGGTGGGCAACTCGTCCAGTGCAGCCCTGCTGCTGTCACGCCTGTGCGCCGTGCCACTGGAAGATGCGGTCGGACGCGGCTACGGCCTGAGCGACCGCCAGATGGAACACAAGCTGCGTTTGCTGTTTGATGTGATGCGAAAGCACCGCAACGCCCACGCCCCGCTGGCCATCCTGGCCGCGCTGGGGGGCTTTGAAATTGCCATGATGGTGGGTGCCATGCTGCAAGCGGCGAGCGAGCGGCGGGTGATCCTGGTGGACGGCTTTGTGGCCGGTGCCGCGGCCCTCCTGGCCCGGGAATTGCGTCCGGCGGTGACCGATTACATGGTGTTCAGCCACCGGTCCACCGAGCAAGGGCATCGGCTGATGCTGATCCACCTCCAAGCGCTGCCGCTGCTGGACCTGGAAATTGCCCTGGGCGAAGGCACCGGCGCCTTGCTGGCTTGGCCGCTGCTGCAATCCGCGGTGAGCCTGATGAACCACATGGCGCTGGCCAACGAAGCCGAGCTCAGCCCCCCCGACACACCCGCCACCCCGCTGACCACCGCCCCACCGCCACAGGTGCCACCCGAGCGGCCAGACGCCTTGGCCACACTGGTGTGACCCCGCAGCGCGTCAACGCGCCGGGGACTGGGGATCGGGCATGGACAAGGTCAAGCCCGCGCCGTCCGCAGCAGACGCGCCCTGTGGCTGCAAGGTGACACCGCGGGCCGTGACGCGCTGCACCACCCACTGACCATCCACCACGGAGCCCACCGCAAAGGGCCGGGGCTTTTGCCCCTCGACCGCAATCAGCGCCACGCCGTGGCCATCGGGGGTGGCCGCACCGGCCAGCACCCCCACCAACACGTAGCGGACATTCACATCGACCACCGGCGCGGCCGCCGGGGCGCTGCCACCAGCCCCCAACGCACGGGCCACCGCCTGCGTGTCGATGTCAGGAGCGGACACCGCCAGGGGTGCTCGCACAGGGCCATCGGCCTCGCGGGTGAGCCTCAGCCCCCAATAGAGCGTGGCGTATCCCGCCAAGCCCCACACCAGCACCGACGCCAGCCGGGGCCACCACACACCCCCAGCAAGCGCAGAGGCGGTCGAACGTGCCGACACAGGGGGCACCCCTTCAGAGGCAACGCGGGAACGCAGACCAAAGCTTGACATGCGGCCATTATCATTCAGCCCACTTTGCACGGAGTCACCGCCTTGGACCTCGAACGCCACCCCATCCCTCACACCGCCCATCCCGCCACCCGCCGCCCCTGGGGCCAGGCCGTGGCGCGCGGGTTCACCCTCATCGAACTGATGGTGGTGCTGGTCATCATCGGCGTGTTGGCGGCGCTGATCGTGCCCAACGTGCTGGACCGCGCCGACGACGCCCGCACCACAGCCGCCAAGACCGACGTCAACAACCTGATGCAGGCGCTCAAGCTCTACCGCCTGGACAACCAGCGCTACCCCACCACCGAACAAGGGCTGGCGGCGCTCACGGCCAAACCCGCGTCCGGCCCCGCCGCCCCCAACTGGCGCCCCTACCTGGACAAGCTGCCCGCCGACCCCTGGGGCCGTCCCTACCAGTACCTGAGCCCCGGCCTGCACGGCGAGGTGGACGTGCTGTCGCTGGGGGCCGATGGCCAGCCGGGCGGCGAAGGCAAAGATGCAGACATCGGCTCCTGGCAGCCCTGAGCGTCCCCAGGCCCGCGGCGCTCGCGGGTTCACGCTGCTGGAGCTGCTGGTGGTCGTCGCGCTGATTGCGCTGGCCACCACCGGCGTCAGCCTGGCCCTGCGCGACGGCCCCGACCGCGGCCTGGAGCGCGAGGCCCAGCGCCTGTCCGCGGTGCTGACCGCCACCCATGCCCAAGCCCGGTTGCGCGGAGTGCCGCTGACCTGGCAGGCGGGGGACCAAGGGTTCGAAGTGGACGGCCAGTTCCGCCCCTGGACACAACCCGGCATGCGGGTGAACCCCAGCCAACTGACCCTGAGCCCCGAGCCCCTGCTGCCCCCGACCCGGATCGCCCTGAGCCTGGGCGACCAGACCACCTGGCTGGCCACCGACGGCCTGCGCCCGTTCGCCCCGGCCCCTGCACCCGACGCCGCGCCATGACCGCCCCCCATCCTCACCGCGGGTTCACGCTGGTTGAAATCATGGTGGCGCTGGCCATCGTGGCCGTGGCGCTGACGGCGGGCCTGCGCGCCACCGGGTCACTGACCCAACTCGCCCAGCGCCAGCAAGACCAACTGCTGGCGCAACTGTGTGCCGACAACGCGCTGGCCCAGGTGCGGCTGTCGCGCACCCTGCCCGGCATTGGCACCAGCAGCCAAACCTGCGTGCAGGCCGGGCAAAGCCTGGAGGTGGTGCAGGACGTGCTGCCCACGCCCAACCCCAATTTCCGCCGCGTGGACGTGCGTGTGCGCCCGGGCGGCAGTGGCAGCGACGGGGCTCAGCCCATCAACCTCATGTTCGTGTCCACCGTGGTGGGGCGCTACTGATGAAGCGGCGACACGGGTTCACGCTGGTTGAGGTGCTGGTGGCCATTGCGGTGCTGTCGGTGCTGTCGGTCATGGCGTGGCGGGCCATCGACGGCCTCTCGCGCACCGAACGCCTCACCCGCGAACGCGGCGACGAGTTGCTGGCCCTGCAAGCGGGCCTGGGCCAATGGGCCGCCGACCTGGAGGCCATGACCGAAACCGGCCTGGTGCCCGCGGTCGATTTCGACGGCCGCACCCTGCGCCTGACCCGGCGCGACGCCCTGGACACCCCCAACGCCAGCCCAGGCCTGCAGGTGGTGGCCTGGACCCTGCGTGACGGCCAATGGCAGCGCTGGCTGCAAAACGGGGTGCGCACCCGCGGTGGTTTGACGCAAGCCTGGGAAGCCGCCAGCCGCTGGGGCCAACGCCCCTCGCAAGACGACCTGCCCCGCCAGGTGAGCGTGGCCCGCGCCAGCGGCTGGCAGATCTACTACCACCGAGGCGACAGCTGGACCCACCCACTGTCGTCCACCGGCGCTCCCAGCACGGGCATGCCCAACCCCAGCAGCAACAGCTCGGTGGGCACACCGCCCGAGGGCGTGCGTCTGGTGCTCACACTGGCCGGTCCGCAGGCGCTGACTGGCGACATCGTGCGCGACTGGGCCCGCCCCACCCTGGGAGGCGGCAAATCATGAAGCAGCGTGGCGCCGCCCTGCTGGTGGCCTTGTTGACCGTGGCCCTGGTGGCCACACTGGCCAGCGCGGCGGTGTGGCAGCAATGGCGCAGCACCGAGGTGGAACAGGCCGAACGCGACCGCCAGCAGGCCACCTGGGTGCTGACCGGCGCCCTGGACTGGGCGCGGCTGATCCTGCGTGAAGACGCCCGCACCAACCAGAACACCGGCGCGGGCGACCACCTGGCCGAGCCCTGGGCCGTGGGCCTGGAGGAAGCCCGGCTGTCCAGTTTCCTGGCCGCCGACAAGACCGGCGATCCGCCGCCTGCGCTGGACGCCTTCCTCTCCGGCGCCATCACCGACCAGCAAGGCTTGCTGAACGTGGCCAACCTGGACAAGCAAGGCACCGTGTCCAAGGACGATGTGCAGGCGTTCGAGCGCTTGTTTGAACAACTGGGCCTGCCGCCTGAACAGGTGCTGCCCGCCGCGCAGGCCTGGCTGCGCTCGTCCACCGTCGCCACCGCAGCAGCACCAGGGGCCACAACCGCCGACGCCGCCCCCACCGGGGCCGAGCGGGTGTTGCGGCCCCAGCGGGTGTCGCAGCTGGTGTGGCTGGGCTGGTCACCCGCCACCGTGCGCCGCCTGGCCCCCTACGTCACGGTGCTGCCCGAACGCACCCCCGTCAACCTCAACACCGCCCCGGCGGTGGTGCTGCGGGCGGCCATTGCCGGGCTGGACCGGGCCCAGGCCGCCCGCTTGGTGTCGCAACGGGCGCTGCAACCGTTCAAGACCCTGACCGATGCCACGGCCCTGGTGGCGGGCCTGCCCCTCAATGGCGACGCCCACAGCACCCAAAGCCGCTACTTCACCGTGCTGGGCAAGCTGCGCCTGGGTGAGCGGGTGGTGGCCGAACAGTCGCTGGTGGTGCGCAACGGCCTGGACGTGCGCACCCTGTGGCGCGAGCGCGTGCCGCCCCCGGCGGAAGACCGTGCGGCCCGCCCAAGCCCAGCTTCATGAGCACTCCCTACAATGGTTCGCCCGGTCTTCTCCGGGTTTGCCTGCCCCCCGCTTCACCCCGCACCGCTGTCACTGCCGCCCCCGATCACATGCTGCCGACCCTTGAAGCCCTGAACCACGGCCTCACCCCCTTGCGGGAGGTGACCGGGTGCTGATCGTCCTGCCTGGCAGCGACACCGCGTCGCCGCTGACCGAACTCCATTGGGTGCAAAGCCGTGACGGCCTGCACCCTTCGCAACAAGGGCAGGACCCCGTCTCCCTGCTGCCCCCCGAAACCGACGTGGTGCTGGCCGTCCCCGCGCCCTTGCTCTCGTGGCATTGGGTGACCCTGCCCGCCACCGGCTCGGCGCGTGTGCGCCAGGTGCTGGACGGCCTGCTGGAAGACCTGCTGCTGGCCGACCCCGCCACCCTGCACCTGGCCCTGCAACCGGGGCTGGTGCCCGGACAGGCCGGGTGGATCTGCGCCTGCGACAAGGCGTGGCTGACGGGCTGGCTGGACGTGCTGCAGGCCGCCGGACGGCGGCTGGTGCGCATCGTCCCCGAGGTGGCCCCGAACGCGCTGCACCACCACGGCCTGTGGTCGGCCCTGGGCCAGGCCTGGCGGGTGGATACCGGCCCCCGCGGCGTGTGCTGCACCCCGGTGCAGCGGGACGACGATGCCGCCACCCCGCAGCAAGCCCCGGCCTGCGCCCCCGCCCCCTCCACCGACATGCCCCCCTGGACCGCCGAGCCCGCGCTGACGGCCCTGGCCGAGCGCCTCAGTGGGCAAGCGGCCACGGTGCAAACCCCGGGGCAACGCCTGTTGGCCGCCAGCCAATCCGCATGGGACCTGGCGCAGTTCGAGCTGCGGCAATCGGCCAGCATTCGCCAAGGCCAGCGCCTGCTGCAAGGCATGCGGGCGCTGGCGTTCGGCCCCGCGTGGCGCGCCGTCCGCCTGGGCCTGCTGGCCAGCGTGGCCGTGACCACCCTGGGCCTGGTGGCCGCCGCCTGGCAAGCCCAGCGCCAGATCGATGGCCAGACCCAGCGCATCCGCCAGTTGCTGACCCAAACCTTCCCCGCGGTGACGCTGGTGCTGGACGCGCCCTTGCAAATGCAGCGGGAGGTGGAACGCCTGCAGCGCGCCAACGGTGTGGCGGGCCCCGCCGACCTGGAAACGTTCTTGATGGATTTTTCTGCCTCCGCGCTTTCCAATGTTGGTGTTTCTGCTCTTATTTTTGAGAATGGCACCGTCACCCTGACCCTGCCACCGGGCTCAGAAGCCGGACAGACCGACGTGGTGGCCGGGCTGCAACAGCGCGGCTGGCAGGTGCAACAACAGGCCGCGGTGCTGACGGTTCGCCGGGCACCGTCCACCCCTGCCGCCCCTGTCGGAGGTCGCCCATGAGCGCATCCCCCCTGTCCCGCAGCTGGCAACGCCTGAACCCCCGGGAACGCCTGGGCGTGGGCCTGGCCGCCGCCGTGGTGGCGCTGGGCCTGCTGCTGGGCGGTGTCGTCTGGCCGGCCTGGAAACGGTTGCAAGCCGCCCCCGCCCAGCAAACCCGCCTCGATGCCCAGTGGCAGACCATGCAGGCCCTGGCCGCCCAGGCCAAGGCCCTGCAAGGGCAGCCGCCACGCCCCCGCGACGAACGCCTCAAGGCCCTGGAGACCGCCACCCGCCGCCACCTGGGCGCGGGCAGCAGCGTGAAGGGGGCCAACGACGATTTCACCGTGCAGGTGCAGCCGTCCTCGCCCCAGGCGGTGGCGCAGTGGCTGGCGGATGTGCGGGTCAACGCCCAGCTCACCCCCACCGGGGTCCGCCTGAACCGGCCCACACCCGCCGCCAGCGACACGCCCAGCGCGTGGCAAGGCACGGTCCAGTTCAACCTGGGCGGTTGAGCCCTGCCATGAAAGCGCCCCAACCTTTTGTGTCCAAGCGCCGCCCGGGAGCCCCCCGGCTGCCGCAGGCGTCCCGCGCCGCCCACACCCTGCGCACGCCGGGCTGGGGCTGGGGGGTGGTGCCGGCCTGCGTGGGGGCCTTGTGTGCCGCCGTGGTGCACGCCCCGGCCGCGTGGCTGGCCGACCCCGTGACCCGGCTGACCCAGGGCCGATTGGTGTTGAGCCACGCCCAAGGCACGGTGTGGCGCGGGCAGGCCTGGCTCACCCTCACCGGCGGGGCCGACAGCACCGACCGCGTGACCCTGCCCACCCCGCTGTCGTGGCAACTGGCACTGCAAGGCGGCGGCCTGGGCGTCAGCCTGGACACCGCCTGCTGTGTGGCCACCCCGGTGCAGTTGCACTGGACCCCCGGCTGGTCCCAGCAGACGCTGGCCATTGCCCCCCACCGCAGCCAATGGCCTGCCGGTTTGCTGGTGGGCCTGGGCACGCCCTGGAACACCTTGCAATTGCAGGCCCAGCTGGCCTTCCAGACCCCGGGCATGCAATGGGTGCTCAAAGGCAACGCCCCGGCACAAGGCAGCGGCAGCGCCACGCTGGACGTGGTGGACGCCAGCAGCCGCCTGTCCACCGTGCGCCCATTGGGCAGCTACCGCCTCCAGCTGGGCTGGCCCAGCGGTGGGGGCGACGGCACGGCCACCAGCCCCACCCTGAACCTGAGCACGCTGCAAGGCAGCCTGCTGCTCAGCGGCGAGGGCCAGTGGGTGGCCGGACGCCTGCGTTTTTCGGGCGAGGCCCAGGCGGCCAGCGAGCGCGGAGACGCCCTCAACAACCTCATGAACCTTCTGGGGCGGCGGGTCAATGGCCGCACCCTGATCAAGATCGGATGAACGACATGCAGACACCGTGGCACACCGCAGCACAGCCGGGTCCTCACCCGGCTCGCAATGCTATTGTTTCAGTAGCTGCTTACGCTTTCATTGCAAGCGCTACAGGCACTTTTTGCTTGAATTCCTGGGCACAAAACGCCGCGCCCGCCCCCATTCAACCCGCCTCCGCCACCCCCACCACCGCGAACTGGAAGGCCGGTGAGCCGGTGGTGCTGAACTTTGCCAACGCCGACATCGAGGCCGTGGCCCGCGCCATGGCCACCCTCACCAAACGCAACGTGGTGGTGGACCCGCGGGTCAAGGGCCAGATCAACCTGACCACCGAGCGTGCCGTGTCCCCCGCGGCGGCGCTGAACCAGTTTGCCGCCGCCCTGCGCCTGCAAGGCTTTGCCCTGGTGGAAGCCGGGGGCTTGTACAAGGTGCTGCCCGAAGCCGACGCCAAGCTGATGGCCGGTGGCGTGAACGACGGCCCGCTGACCAACCTGCCCGGCTCCGCCGTGGGCGGCAACACCATGGTCACGCAGATCTTTTCACTGCGCCACGAAAGCGCCAACAACCTGGTGCCGGTGCTGCGCCCGCTGATCGGCCCCAACCAGACCATCAACGTCAACCCCGGCACCAACGCGCTGGTCATCACCGACTACGCCGAAAACCTGCAACGGGTGGGCCGCATCATTGCGGCGCTGGACATTGCCAACGCCACCGACGTGGAGGTGATTCCCCTGCAACACGCCGTGGCCAGCGACATGGCCGCGCTGGTGCAGCGCCTGACCGAAGGCGGCACCAACGCCGGGCCAGCCACCCAGGGGCAGGCCGACACCGCGTACAAGACCACCATCCTGGCCGAGCCGCGCAGCAACGCGCTGCTGGTGCGCACCGCCAACCCGTCGCGGCTGGCGCTGGTGCGCGCCCTGGTGGAAAAACTCGACCGCCCCACGTCCGACAAGGCCAGCGGCACCATCCATGTGGTGCACCTGAAGAATGCCGACGCCACCCAGCTGGCCACCACGCTGCGGGCGGCCATGGCGGCCGACGGCTCGGGCGCAGGCGGTGCGGCAGGCACGGGGGGCAACGCCACCGCCCCACGCACCCCCCCCACCGCCAGCACCCTGGGCCCCACGCCCTCCGGCACCAGCAGCACCGCACTGGGCTCCACGGGCGGCTCGCTGGCCACCAGTGCCCCCAGCACGGGCGGGCAGATCCAGGCCGATGCGGCCACCAACTCGCTCATCATCACCGCGCCGGAACCGGTGTTCCGCCAGATGCGGGCCGTGATCGACATGCTGGACACCCGCCGCGCCCAGGTCTACGTGGAGAGCCTGATCGCCGAGGTCAACGCCGAGCGGGCTGCGGAGTTCGGCATTCAGTGGCAAGGCCCCTTGGGCAAGTCGGGCGACAACGTCATCGGCCTGCTGGGCACCAACTTCGGCACCGGAGGCAAGAACATCATCAACCTCGCCACCGGGGCGGCCAGCGGCACCACCCTGCCCGCCACGGGCATCAACTTCGGGCTGGCCCAGCAAAAGGGCGGCGTCTACGTGCTGGGCTTTCTGGCCCGGGCGCTGGAGGCCAACGGCGACGGCAACGTGCTCTCCACCCCCAACCTGCTGACGCTGGACAACGAGGAGGCCAAGATCGTCATCGGCCAGAACGTGCCCTTTGTCACCGGCCAGTTCACCAACACCGGCGCCACCACGGCCACGGTCAACCCGTTTCAGACCATCGAACGCAAGGACGTGGGCCTGACGCTGAAGGTCAAGCCCCAGATCAGCGAAAACGGCACCGTCAAGCTGAGCATCTACCAGGAGGTGTCCAGCATCGACGCCTCCACCAAGGCCAACACCAACGGCCCCACCACCAACAAGCGCTCCATCGAGTCGCAGGTGCTGGTGGAGGACGGCCAGATCGTGGTGCTGGGCGGTCTGCTGCAAGACGAATACGCGGGCAACGTGGACCAGGTGCCCGGCCTGGGCAGCGTGCCCATCATCGGCAACCTGTTCAAAAGCCAGAGCCGCAGCCGCAAGAAGACCAACCTCATGGTGTTCCTGCGGCCCGTGGTGGTGCGCGACGCGCAGCAGACCGGCTCGCTGGCGCAAGACCGGTACGACGTGATGCGCACCATCCAGCAGCAGGCCCAGCCCAGCCAGAACAGCCTGCTGGGCATCAACGAAGCGCCGGTGCTGCCACAGCGCATGGACAACGGGCTGCGCCCGACGGTGGACGTGCCCGCCACGCCCCCGGTTGCGCCCGCCGCGGCCACCCCCGCCCAATGAGGACCGCACGGTGAGGTACCCGCTTCCCTACGCCTTTGCCCGCGAACACCTGCTGCTGCTGGAGCAGGACGGCCCCGACCTGACCCTGCACTGGGCCGGGCCCGACAGCGCCGCCACCGAGGCCGACGAGGCCCAGGCCATGCAACGCCTGTCGGCCTTTGGCGAGGCCATGCGCCAGCACCGCCCGCAGCGCGTGCAAAGCCACCCGGCCACCGACCTGGCCCAGCGCATCAGCGCCGCCTACGCCGCCCAGACCGGTGGGGGCAGCGCCGCCGCCGTGGTGAGCGAGGTGCAAAGCGACGCCGACCTCAGCCGCATGATGCAGGAGCTGCCCGCGGTGGAAGACCTGCTGGAAGCCGCGGACGACGCGCCCATCATCCGCATGCTCAACGCCCTGCTGTCGCAGGCCGCCCGCGATGGGGCCAGCGACATCCACATCGAGCCCTACGAACGCCATTCCGCCGTGCGCTTCCGGGTGGACGGCACGCTGCGCGACATCGTCCAGCCCAACCGGGCACTGCACGCGGCGCTCATCAGCCGCCTGAAGATCATGGCCGAGCTGGACATCTCGGAAAAGCGCCTGCCGCAAGATGGCCGCATCAGCCTGCGCCTGGGCACCCGCGCCATCGACGTGCGGGTGAGCACCCTGCCCAGCGCCCACGGCGAACGCGCCGTGCTGCGCCTGTTGGACAAGACCGAAAGCAAGCTCACCCTGGAAGCCGTGGGCATGCAGGGCGACACGCTGGTGCGGTTTGAAAAACTCATTGCCCAGCCGCACGGCATCATCCTGGTCACCGGGCCCACCGGCTCGGGCAAAACCACCACGCTGTACTCGGCCCTGCAAAAGCTGGACGCCAGCACCAGCAACATCATGACGGTGGAAGACCCCATCGAGTACGAGCTGGCCGGAGTGGGGCAGACCCAGGTCAACGCCAAGATCGACCTGACCTTTGCCAAGGCCCTGCGCGCCATCCTCCGGCAAGACCCGGACGTGATCATGATTGGCGAAATCCGCGACTTCGAAACCGCGCAGATCGCCGTGCAAGCCTCGCTCACCGGCCACCTGGTGCTGGCCACGCTGCACACCAACGACTCGGCCAGCGCCGTCACACGGCTGACCGACATGGGCATTGAACCCTTCCTGCTCAGCTCCAGCCTGCTGGGCGTGCTGGCGCAGCGACTGGTGCGCAAACTCTGCCCGCATTGCCGCCGCCTGGAGGGTGACGGCTTGAGCGCCGGGCCGTCCCAAGCACCCGTTTGGCACCCGGTGGGTTGCGAGCACTGCGGCCACACCGGCTACGCCGGGCGCACCGGCGTGTTCGAGCTGCTCACGGTGGACGACACCCTGCGCGCCCTCATCCACAGCCGCGCCCCCGAGTCCGACCTGCTGGCCGCGGCCCAGGCCAACGGCCTGGCGCTGATGCGCGCCGACGGTGAGCGCCTGGTGGCCGAAGGCATCACCAGCCGCGAAGAGCTGCTGCGCGTCACGCGAGACTGAGCCGCCCCAACGCCATGCCCGCCTACACCTTCGAAGCCCTCACCGCCGGCGGCCAGACCGAAAAAGGCCTGCTGGAAGCCGACACCGCCCGCGCCGCCCGCAGCCTGCTGCGCAGCCGCGGGCTGGTGCCGCTGGTGGTGGAGCCCGCAGCGGCCGCCGACAGCGCCACGGGTTCGGGCCTGAACCGCACGCTGTGGCGCAGCCGCGCCTTCAACGCCGCGCAACTGGCGGTGTGGACGCGGCAGATGGCCGGGCTGGTCACCTCCGGCCTGCCGCTGGAACGCGCCCTGGGGGCCCTGGCCGACGAGGCCGAGGTGGACACCCAGCGCCACCTGCTGGCCGAGCTGCGCTCGGAGGTGAACGCCGGCTCCACCTTTGCCCGGGCGCTGGCGGCCCACCCGCGGGAGTTTTCGGCGGTGTACACCGCCGTGGTGGCCGCGGGTGAACAAAGCGGTGCCCTGGGCACCGTGCTGGAGCGCCTGGCCGACGACCTGGAGGCGCGTGAGGCCCTCAAGGCCAAGCTGCTGGGCGCGTCGCTGTACCCGGCCATCGTGAGCGTGGTGGCGCTGGTCATCGTGCTCTTCCTCATGACCTACGTGGTGCCACAGGTGGCCTCGGTGTTTGCCAGCAGCAAACGGGCCCTGCCCACGCTGACGGTGGTGATGCTGGGCCTGAGCAGCGCCATCCGCCAGTGGGGTTGGCTGGGCCTGTTGCTGGCCGTGGTCACGGGCACCGGCGTGGTGCTGGCACGGCGGCAGGACGGCCCGCGCCAAGCCATGGACGCCGCCTGGCTGCGCCTGCCCTTGGTGGGCAAGCTGGCCCGGGGCTACAACGCCGCCCGTTTTGCTGCCACCCTGGCCATGCTGGCCGGGGCGGGCGTGCCCATTCTCAAGGCCTTGCAGACCGCGGCCGAAACCCTGCACAACCGTGCCATGCGGGCCGATGCGCTCGAAGCCCTGGTGCTGGTGCGCGAGGGCTCGCCCCTGGCCTCGGCCCTGGCCGGGCAGAAGCGTTTTCCGGGCCTGCTGGCCCTGTTTGCCCGCCTGGGCGAACAGACCGGCCAGTTGCCCGCCATGCTGCAACGCGCCGCCACCCAGCTGGGCAACGAGGTGCAGCGCCGGGCCCTGCAAATGGCCACCATCCTGGAGCCGCTGCTGATTGTGGTGATGGGGGCCATGGTGATGCTGATCGTGCTGGCGGTGCTGATGCCCATCATCCAGCTCAACCAACTGGTGCGCTGACCATGTCCACGTTGCTGCTGGTGGATGACCACGCCCTGTTCCGCGCCGCCCTGACGTCGGTGCTGGAGCACCTGTCCCCGGACCTGAAAGTGGCGCACGCCCCCGACCTTGAAAGCGCCTTTCGGCACTGCCAGTGCATGGGGCTGCCCGACCTGGTGCTGCTGGACCTGGGCCTGCCCGACGCCCAAGGGGCCGAAGCCGTGAAAACCTGCCTGAGCACACTGCCCGACGTGCCAGTGGTGATGCTCTCGGCCACCACCGACTCGGAACTGGTGCAGCGCGGCCTGGCCGCAGGGGCCAAGGCCTTCATCCACAAGTCGGACGAACCGCAGCGCATGCTGGCGGCCCTGACCCCATGGCTGCCCGACGTGGCACAGCCCCCCAGCCCCCGCCAGATGGAGGTGCTGGATTGCCTGTGCCGCGGCCTGACGACCAGCAAGGCCATCGCCCGCGAGCTGGGCTTGAGCGAATACACGGTGCGCCAGCACCTGGCCGAAGTGTTCCGCAAGCTGGGGGTGCACAACCGGGCCCAGGCCATGGTGGCCGCGCAACGCTGGCTGGCGCTGGTGGGGGCACCGGTGCCGCGCGAGGTGTCAACGCCCTTGGGTGACGACCCCCAGGGCTGAGAGCACGTCGGCAATCCCCACCGGCTTGAACAGCACCGGCCAGCCGAGGGACGGGATGTCGGCCATGAACCCGGGCGAGGTGTTCCCCGTGACGATGACCGCGCGGATGGGCGCTCCGCGCAACTGCGAAATGCGGTTGAGCAGCTCTGCCCCGGAAACCGGTCCGGCCAGTTGCTGATCGACCACAAACGCATCAAACCGCAGCAGCCAGGCGTGGGCCAGGGCCTCGCCCACGTTGTGGCACACCACCGCGTTCAGCCCCTGGGCCTCCAGTGAGGCTTGCAGGGCCTCGGCCACGAACACATCGTCATCCACCACCAACACCCAGCGGTTGAGGTTGTCGGACGCCGACGGCAGGGCCGAGAACGGGGCCGATGCGGGCAAGGGCTGTGCCGCTGGCGCCGGGGCCATCACCCCCCCCAGGTCGTCGCGGATGACGCGCCGGGGCGGCAGCCAGACTTCGAACACCGAGCCTGTCCCCATCACCGAGCGGCAAGACACCCGCAGCCCCAGCACCTCGCAGGTGCGCTGCACGATGGACAGCCCCAGCCCCAGGCCCTGCTCCCGGTCGCGCTGCGGGTTGTGGACTTGAAAAAACTCGTCGAACACCCGGCGGAGGTCGTCGGCGGCAATGCCCTGGCCGGTGTCCCACACCTGGCACAGCAAGCCCCCGTCTTTCGGGCGAATGGCCACCAACACGCCCCCCTGGTGGGTGTACTTCAGGGCGTTGGCCACCAGGTTGTTGAGCACACTCATCCACAGGCGCGGATCGATGTGCAGGGTCAGCGGGTGCTCGGGGTACCAGATGCGCAGCGACAGCCCCTTTTGCACCGCAATGGGGGCAAAGGCTTCGTGCAGCTCGGCCATCATGTCTTCAATGCGCAGCCATTCGTCGCGCGTCTTGACGGTGCCCGACTCCAGTTGCGACAGGTCCAGCAGCGCATCGAGCAGCTTGCGCAAGGACATCGACGCGCCTTCGACCGACTGCAAATACGCCTTGACGCGCACCGGGTCGTCCACCCGACGTGCGGCGTCGAACAGCAGGCGCATGGCATGCAAGGGCTGGCGCAGGTCGTGGCTGGCGGCGGTGAAGAAGCGGGTGCGGGCGCGCTCGCGCTCTTTCAGGTTGTCCAGCGCCTGGCCCAGGGATCGGTTGACCTGGTTCAACTCCCGGGTGCGGGCCTCCACATCCTGCGCCAACTGGCGGGCGTGTCCGCGCAAGGTGTCCAGCAAGCGGTTCTGGGCCTCGTCGGCCCGTTCACGCGACAGGCGCAGGGCCCGCAAGGTCCGGTCGGCCAAGCCCCAGAAAAACACCACCGGAAGCCACAGGGTGCGAAACAGGTCGAAGGTCGACCCCATGGCCCACTCGGTGGGAATGGCATGGCGCAAGCCCACCGCCTGCAGGGCATACACCCCCCAATAGACCGCAATGGGTGCCAGGCCCACCAGCAGGATGGCGCAAGCCCGTTCGCCCCGCCGCCAACCCCGCGCATTGCCCCACACGGCCACGACAAAGTGCAAGGGCAGCCACACAAAAACCAGCGCATCGGCCCAGGCGGGTCGAACCAGCTGAAACACCGCCAACGCAGCAAACCCTGTGGCCACCACGCTCCCCGCCCGGGCCAGCAAGGGGCTGTGCGACCCAAAGCGCCCGTAGCGCACATAGAACCAGGCCGACAAGGCCGACACCACGTACTGCCAAAGCGCAGGGTTCAGCCAGCACCAGACGCCGTCGTCGAACACGAAGCCCAGCCCCGACTTGGCGAAATGGGTCAGCGCCTGGAACGTGGCATACGCGGCAAAAATGCTGTAGTCCAAGTCACGCAGCGCGAACTGGAAAAACACCGCCACCAACGCGGTGGTCAACAAAAACCAGACCGCCGCGGTGTTGATGTGGTCCACCTGCTGCTCGTGGCGCAGGTGGGACTCTTCCGTCACCCAGGCCATGCGCACGCGGGAGTCGGTGCCAGGAATGTCCAGGGTACCCTCCACCGGAGTCAGGCGTGCATACAGGCGAGCGGGTGCATGCCAGCCCCCCGAAAACGTCGCCTGCCGCCCCGTCACCCAGGCGTTGGCGCTGGGCCCCAGGCGCACGGCACGCCCCAGGGCATGGCCCTGCCCGTGCAGCAGGTCGATGTCCACACGGGCCACATGCAAGTCGAAAAACGACAGCGACTGCCCGCCATGCGACGGCAGCACCGGCACCCGCACCCAGCAGGCCTGTGAGCGCGAGGGCAGGTGCACGCCCCCGTCCGTCACCGCCTGCCACCCCTCGGTCTGGGCCCAGGGGTCGGCACGCAACTGCTCGGTGGGGCCGCAGTGGTAGGCCATGCCGTCAACGTCCGCAGCCCAGGCGCCCCCCACCCCCAGCAAGCACAGACACCAACAGCACCAGACAGCAAGGATTCGAGCCATGGAACACCCAAGAAAACGACGGGTGTATTCTTGCCGCAAACACCCCCACTCCTTCACCATGGCAGCATCCCTCGACGGCAAGCTGGTGGTGGCCATTTCATCCAGGGCCTTGTTCGACTTCGAAGAAGAGAACAACCTGTTTGAAGCCACCGACGACCAGGCCTACATGCAATTGCAACTTCAGCGTCTGGAGGTGCCCGCCCGCCCGGGGGTGGCCTTTTCGCTGATCAAGAAGCTGCTGGACTTCAACCACAGCGGCGCCGAAGCCGGGCGCGAGCAGGTCGAGGTGGTGGTGCTGTCGCGCAACGACCCGGTCAGCGGCATGCGGGTGTTCCGCTCGGCGCGGCACTACGGACTGCCCATCGAGCGCGGGGCCTTCACCCGCGGGGCCCCGCCGTGGCGTTACCTCAAGCCCTTGCGGGCCAACCTGTTCCTCAGCGCCCACCTGAGCGACGTGCGGGCGGCCCTGGACGCCGGTGTGCCCGCGGCACGGGTGGTGCCGCTGGCCGCCCGGGCCAGCGATGCCCACCCCCACGAGGTGCGCATTGCCTTTGACGGCGACGCGGTGCTGTTTTCAGACGAAGCCGAACAGGTGTTCCAGAACCAGGGGCTGGACGCGTTTCACCGCCACGAAGCCGACCTGGCCGAGCAGCCGCTGGCCGACGGCCCGTTCAAACCCTTCCTGATGGCCTTGCAGCGCTTGCAGCAGACCCCCCACACCCACATGCGGGTGCGCACCGCGCTGGTGACCGCCCGCAGCGCACCGGCCCACGAGCGGGCCATCCGCACGCTGATGAACTGGCGCATCAACGTGGACGAAGCGTTGTTCCTGGGCGGGCTGGACAAGGGCGAATTCCTGCGGGAGTTCGAGCCCGATTTCTTTTTTGACGACCAGACCGGCCACGTCCAATCGGCCGGTCTGCACGTGCCCGCGGGCCACGTGGCCAGCGGGATCAAGAACACTTGAGGTGAATGAGGCTCAGGGAATGGGCGTGGGCCGCAGCACCGCGGTGACCGACACCCCGCCATTGCCCTGCTGACCTTCCACGTTGCGGCCCCAGCCCATCAGCAGGCCATCGGTGCGGATGGCGTAGGTGGCAAATTTGCCAGCAGACAGCTTGCTCCAGTTGGTGGCCGTGCCCACCTGGGTGGGTGCTTTGCGGTTGCTGAGCGAGCCGTCGCCCAACTGGCCGTCGCCATTCTGGCCCCAGGCCCACAGGGTGCCGTTCTGGCGGATGGCGGCGCTGTGGCCCGCACCCGCCGAGGCCACGGCCCAGTCTTTGTCGGTGCCCACCGCTTGCGGGGCGTTGGCGTCCACCCCCGTTTGGGTGCCCAGCTGGTCGTACTGGTTGCTGCCCCAGGCGTACAGGGCGCCGTCGGTGCGGATGGCCACCACATGGGCGGCCCCCGCGCTCACCGACGACCACACATGCCCGCCCGTGACCTGCACCGGCACCAGCGAGTTGGTCGACGTGCCCGCCCCCAGCTGGCCATTGAAGTTGCCGCCCCAAGCCCACAGGTCGCCGTTGGACAACAGGCCCAGGGAGAAATCGGCCCCTGCTGCCACCGCCTTCCAGACGACGGTGGAACCAGCCGAGGTGCCGTAGGACGTGGGCACGGCAATCTGCACCAGCTCGGGATCGGCGTTGTCGCTGGTGGCGTTGTTGCCCAGTTGCCCGCTGGCGTTTCGGCCCCAGGCCCACAAGGTGCCGTCTTTCTTGACCGCCAGGGTGTGGTAGCTGCCGGCGGCCACGTCCACCCAGTCCTTGCCCTTGCCCACCTGGGTGGGCTCCAGCAGGTTGGCAAACTTGGTGGAACCCAGTTGGCCGTTGGTGTTGTAGCCCCAGGCCCACAGCGTGCCGTCGGTGCGCATGGCCACCGAGTGAAGTTCGCCCGCCACCACCTTGGACCAGGTCTTGGCGGTGCCCACGGTGGTGGGGGAGAGTTGATCGGTCTGGGTGCCCAGGCCCAACTGGCCCCAACGGTTCAGGCCCCAGCTTTTCAGGGTGCCATCGGTCTTGACCGCCAGCGCGTGAGACCCACCGCCGCCCACCGCCTGGTAGGGCGTGCTCACCACCACCTGGGCGGTGGCCGACAGCGTGCCGTTGGTGGCGGTGAGGGTTTCCGTCCCGGCGGCCACCGCCGTGGCCACCCCGGTGGC
>DASUON010000031.1:0-8559 GCA_036276615.1 Burkholderiaceae bacterium | reverse complement strand
GGTGCGCCTGCCGGTGTCGCAACGCATTCCCGCCGGACACCCGGCGCAGCCGCTGCAAGCGGGCACGGTGGCCCGCGTGTTCACCGGGGCCTCGGTGCCCGAGGGGGCCGACGCCATCGTCATGCAGGAAGACGTGACCGCCGTGGAGCAAGACGGCCAGACCTGGGCCCGCTTTGCCGCCAGCCCCCGTGCGGGGGCCTGGATTCGCCGCGCCGGGGAAGACGTGAGCCGCGGCACCGAGGTGCTGACCCCCGGCACCCGCCTGAGCCCCGCCGAGCTGGGCTTGGCCGCCAGCCTGGGTGCGGCGCAGCTGACGGTGTGCCGCCGCCCGCGCGTGGCCTTGCTGTCCACGGGCGACGAACTGGTGATGCCCGGCACGCTGCCGCCCGAGGCCATGCCGCCCGGGGCCATCTACAACAGCAACCGCTTCTTTTTGCGGGCGCTGCTGGTGCGCATGGGCTGCGACGTGACCGACCTGGGCCAGGTGCCTGACCGGCGCGAGGCCACGCTGGCCGCGCTGGAGCAGGCGGCGCAAGGCCACGATTTGATCCTCACCAGCGGCGGCGTGTCGGTGGGCGAGGAAGACCACATCAAACCCGCGGTGCAGCAACTGGGCAGCCTGGACCTGTGGCAGATTGCCATGAAGCCCGGCAAACCCTTTGCCCATGGGCGGGTGCGCCAAGCCCACTTCATCGGGCTGCCGGGCAACCCCGTTTCCAGCTTCGTCACCTTTTTGCTGCTGGTGCGGCCCTTCCTGCTGCGCCTGCAAGGTGTGCAGGACGTGGCCCACCCGGTGCAGGTGCTGCCGGCCCATTTCGACCTGCCCCGGCCCGACAAACGCCGCGAGTTCCTGCGCGTGCGCCGCAACGCCCAGGGCGGGCTGGACCTGTTCCCCAACCAAAGTTCGGCGGTGCTCACCTCCGCCGCGTGGGCCGACGGGCTGGTGGACCACCCCGCAGGCAGCACCATCGCCCAGGGCGACGCGGTGCGCTTCATCGCCCTGTCCGATCTGCTCCGTTGACCGCCATGCACGTTCAAGTCAAATACTTTGCCTCCATCCGCGAAACCCTGGGCATGGGCAGCGAATCGGTGACCACCCAGGCCACCACCCTGGGCGGCTTGCGCGACGCGCTGCTGGCCCGCGGCGGCGCACACGCCGAGGCGCTGGCCCGCAGCCGCGCCGTGCGCATGGCCGTGAACCAGGTGATGAGCGATGAAACCGCCCCGCTGCACGACGGGGCCGAGGTGGCGTTTTTCCCGCCGGTCACGGGCGGTTGAGGGGCGATTAAGGGGCGTTGCAGGCAGGCTCAAGCCGCCAGGGCGCGGCGCAGGGCGTCCACGGTGCTGGCCGAAGGGGCCGCCAGCGGCGGGCGCAGGTGGGCCAACCCTTCGCCCTGCAAGGCCAGGGCGGCCTTCAGCGGGCCGGGGTTGGGCTCGCTGAACAGGGCTTCCATCATTGGCAGCAAACGTCGCCAGGCGTCGCGGGCCTGGGCCAGTTGCCCCTGACGCAAGGCGCTGTACCAGGCCACGAAGTGGGGGGTGTGCAGGTGCAGGCTGGCGGCAATGGCCCCGGCACCGCCCAGGGCCACGGTGGAAAACGCCGCCAGATCTTCCCCGGCCAGCACCTGCAGCCGCCCGTCGGCAATCAGCGCCTGCGTCTTGCCCAGGTCGCCCCCACAGTCCTTGATGCCCTGGATGCGCGGGTGCGCCGCCAGCGCCAGCAGCGTGTCGCGCGACAGCACGGCCCCGGTGCGGTAGGGGATGTCGTAAATCAGCACCGGCAGGGTGCTGGCATCGGCCAGTGACTCGAACCACTGCCGCAAGCCCGCTTGCGAGGGGCGGATGTAGTGCGGGGCCGTCAGCAGCAGGCCGCTGAGCAGCGGGGCCACGTCCGAGTGGGGCCCGGTCAGGCGCACCACCCAGTCGCGGGTGGCCTGCCATTGTTCGCCGCCCACGCCCATCACCAGTGGTTTGCCGCTTGCGTGCTGCGCCACGGTGCGCAGGCAGGCCAATTGCTCGTCGTGCGACAGGGCCGCGGCCTCGCCGGTGGTGCCGCACACCACAAAGCCGTGCACGCCGTCGCGGCACAGGCGCTGGGTGAGCGCGGCCAGGGCGGCGTGGTCAACGGCCAGGCCGTCGGGCGTGGGCGCAAAGGGCGTGACGAGGGGAACCCACAGGCCCGAAAAATCGGTGGGCGTGGAGGGCAGGGGGGACGCAGACATGGCACAGGCTCCGAGAAAGGTGGAAACGACCGATGAAATCAACCGTCGTGGTGTGCGCGAAGAAACGGGGGGCGAACGCAGTGAGGGGTGCTGCCGGGGTTCCGTCGCTCATCCGACGACGGAACCGCAGCCCCGGTCAGATGAGCGGCGGTTTTTTGGATTTGGGGGCGCTGGCTGCACCACCGCCAGCCGCGGCGGCGGCTTGGACGAGGGCGGGGGTGGCTTGCAGGCGCATCGGGCCAGTCTAGCAGAGCGAACCAGCCACCCTGGCGGGCTGCCCACCGCTTGCAAAAAACGGTGCAAAAATGGCTGCATGAACGCTGCCTGTGTCCCCCCCGCCCATCCCCGCGTCAGCATCCAGACCCACGACTTCGACCTCAGCGCCGAAGTGGCCGCCCTCCGTGCGGGCCAGCCCGGCGTGGGGGCCGTGTGCAGTTTTGTGGGCACGGTGCGCGACCGCAACGAGGGCGCGAGCGTGTCGGCCATGGAGCTGGAACACTACCCGGGCATGACCGAAAAGGCCATCGAGGCCATGATCGACGAGGCCCATCGGCGCTTCGACATCCTGGGTGCCCGTGTCATCCACCGCGTGGGGCCGTTGTTGCCACAAGACCAGATCGTGCTGGTGGCCGTGACCTCGGCCCACCGGGGCCAGAGCTTCCTGGCCTGCGAGTTCCTCATGGACTACCTGAAGAGCCACGCGCCGTTCTGGAAAAAGGAACAAACCCCCGACGGGGCCCGCTGGGTGGACGCCCGCGTGAGCGACGATGCCGCCGCCGCCCGCTGGGGCCTGCCCGCACAGCAATGAACGATCTCGGATGAACGCCATGCCGAGTTCCGAGCCCACGCCCGTGCAAACCCCCACCGCCGTGGTGGAGGCCATGGAGCGGGCCACCCTGGCCGCCGTGGCCCCCGACGCCCTGCACACCGTGCCCGGCTGGTTGGTGCCCATGGACCCCGGCACCATTGGCCGCGCCCACAGCGCTGTGCCCCTCAGCCATGACCCGGCCCAACAGGCTGCCCTGGCCGCCGGGGTGCCCGAGGTGGCGGCGTTGTACCGGGCGCAGGGTTTCAAGCCCGTGTTTCGGCTGCCGGACTCGTCGGCGGTGTTGCACCAGGCGGTGGCGGCCCTGGGGGGCACCGCGCACGAACCCACCTGGGTCATGCAAGGGGCGGTGGACGGCCTGGGGCGGGCGGTGCGCAACCCGCATGGCGAGCCGCCCGCGGGCTTGCACCTGCGTGTGGACGACACCCCGGGCGCGGGTTGGCAGGCCTTGTACCTGGGCGAGGGGTTCGACCCGGTGGATGGGGCCTGCCGCGTGCGCAACCTGTCCCGGGCGGCGTGCAACCGCTACGTGACGGCGGAACTGCATGGCGAGCCGGTGGCCTGCGGTGCGGCGTCCTTGAGCCACGGCTGGCTGGGGGTGCACGGCATGCGCACCGCTTTGGCGCATCGGGGGCAGGGCTGGGCGGCCTGGGTGCTGCGGGCCATGGCCGAACTGGCGCACGCCCACCGGGTGGAGCGCGTGTTTTTGCAGGTGGGGGCCGCCAACCCATCGGCCCAGCGGCTGTACCAGCGTGCGGGCCTGGTGAGGGCCTGGGGCTACGCGTACTGGCGTCTTTCGGCCTGAATTCGGCCTGAACCTGCCGTGCGTGCCCCCAGGTTTTGGGGCTTCTGTGCGGAATGTCAAGAATCCTGTCAAATTCCGCGGTTAGAGTGGTCCGCTTTGACAGGGCGTTGGGAGTGGGCATGTTCAGTTTGGCCGGAAAAAAAGCACTGGTGGTGGGCATTGCCAACGACCAGTCCATTGCCTGGGGTGTGGCCCAGGCGTTGCACCGTGGGGGTGCCCAGGTGGCGGTGACTTACCTCAACGCCAAGGCGGAGCCGCATGTGCGCCCGCTGGCCGAGCAGATCGGCTCGCCGCTCATTTGCCCGCTGGACGTGTCGGTTCCGGGGCAGGACGAGGTGCTGTTCCAGCAGATCCAACAGCAGTGGGGGGCGCTGGACATCCTGGTGCACTCCATCGCCTTTGCGCCGCGGCAGGACTTGCATGGCCGCGTGGTGGACGCCTCGCTGCAAGGTTTTGTGGCCGCCATGGACGTGTCGGTGCATTCCTTCATCCGCCTCACCCGATTGGCCGAACCGCTGATGAAGCAAGGTGGAGCCTGCATGGCCATGAGCTACTACGGTGCCGAGAAGGTGGTGGAGGGCTACAACCTCATGGGGCCGGTCAAGGCCGCGCTGGAGGCCACGGTGCGCGAGCTGGCGGCCGAGCTGGGCGACAAGAACATTTCGGTCAACGCTCTGTCCCCCGGCCCCATGCTGACCCGTGCCGCCGGGGGCATTGCCCAGTTCGACGCGCTGATGGACCGCGCAGTGCAGCAAGCGCCCATGCACCGCCTGGCCACCCCTGAAGACGTGGGCGCACTGGCCGCTTTCCTGGCGTGCGAGCAGGCACGCAACATCACGGGCAACGTCATCCACGTGGATGCCGGTGCCCACATCATGGGCTGAGCCCTGTCATTCACCCCTCAAGGTTTTGCCATGTACGCACCCAAGCCCCTGTTCAGCCCGGTCCACCTGGGTGAACGTGTCCACAACGAAAAAGAAGTGCTGGACCACCAAGCCCAGCGCCTGAAGGACAGCGCGGCCCAGCACAGCCAGCGCATGCAGCAGGCCCAGGCCGAGTTCAACCGCAAGGTGGTGGCGCAGGGCGGCGAGGTGGCCGACGGCGTGCGCAAGGCCCTGGCCAGCGGCACGCTGCTGTCGGCGGCCAGCGCCTACTGGATCGACGCCCTGCAACGCGCCGTGCTGACGGTGGACACGCTGCGCGAGCGCGGCAACATCGACTTGGCGCACGAGGCCGCGGGCACCCCGCCCGTGCTGGTGTACGACCAAGAGCTGGTGGTGGACGGCGAAACCCTGCCGCGCCCCGTCAACTACCAGCTGCTGCACATCCTGCCGCCCAAGGGCGTGAAGGTGCATGCCTGGAAGCGCCCCTACATGATCATCGACCCCCGGGCCGGGCACGGTGCCGGCATTGGCGGCTTCAAGCAGGACAGCCAGGTGGGCGTGGCGCTGCGTGCGGGGCACCCGGTGTACTTCGTGGTGTTCCGCCAGCGCCCGGTGTACGGCCAGACCCTGGCCGACGTGATGCGGGCCGAGGCCGAGTTTGTGCGCGAAATCACCCGCCGCCACCCCGATGCACCGGCCCCCATCATCGTGGGCAACTGCCAGGGCGGCTGGGCCACCATGGTGTTGGCCGCGGCCAACCCGGACATCTCTGGCCCGCTGGTCATCAACGGGGCGCCCATGGCCTACTGGTCGGGCCATGCGGGCGACAGCACCATGCGCTACAACGGCGGCCTGTTGGGCGGGGCCATGCCGGCGCTGCTCATGTCGGACCTGGGCCATGGCCAGTTTGACGGGGCGCACCTGGTCAGCAACTTCGAGATGCTCAACCCCGGGCGCAACTTCTTTGGCAAGTACTACGACCTGTTTGCCAACGTGGACAAGGACCGCGAGTCCTTCCTGGAGTTCGAAAAATGGTGGGGGGGCTTCCACTTCACCAACGAGGCGGAAATCCGCTGGATCGTCGAGCAGCTGTTCGTGGGCAACAAGCTGGCGCGTGGCGAGGCGTCGCTGGAGCATGGCCGTCCGCTGGACCTCAAGGCCATCCGCTCGCCCATCATCGTGTTCGCCAGCAAGGGCGACAACATCACCCCGCCGCAGCAGGCCCTGAACTGGATTGCCGACACCTACACCGACGAACGCGAAATCGTCGTGCGCGGCAACCGCATCATCTACATGGTGCACGAGAAGGTGGGGCACCTGGGCATCTTCGTGTCGTCGTCGGTGGCCAAGAAGGAGCACGCCGAAATGGCGTCCACCCTCAAGACCATCGAGTCGCTGGCCCCCGGCCTGTACGAGATGGTCATTGAGGACATCCGCGAGGACGACGGCGAAGAGCACTTTGTGGTGAACTTCCATAGCCGCACCATGACCGACCTGCTGGGCATCATCAGCCCCGACCGGTCCGACGAGCGCGACTTTGCCGCCGTGGCCCGCCTGTCCGAAATGGGTGTGCACACCTACGAAACCCTGGTGCGCCCGGCGGTGCAGGCCCTGGTCACGCCCCAGGTGGCCAAGGCCATCGAGAACGCTCACCCCTCGCGGGTGAGTCGGCGCTCGTTTGCCAACGCCTTCAACCCGCTCATGCCCTTGGTGGAGCAGGCCGCGGACAAGGTGCGCCACGAGCGTGCGCCTGCACCTGCCGACAACCCCTTCCTGGCGGCTGAAAAGCTCGTGGCGGCCAGCATCACCCACGGCATGGACCTGTGGCGCGACACCCGCGACGCGGCCTACGAACTGGCCTTCATCGGCCTGTACGGCAACCCCTTCATGCAATGGGTGGGGGCCACCCATGCCCACGCCCGCACGCAAAAAGACCCCGCCGAACTGCGTTACCTGCCCGAAGTGCAGGCCATGCTGCTGGGCATTGGGCAGGGCGGGCTGGAAGAGGCGGTCATCCGCATGCTGATTTTGCTGGCCGACTCCCGCGGTTCGGTGCGGCGCGACCGGCTGGAGCGCTCGTCCAAGCTGCTGACCGAGGAGGAGCCTTTCGCCTCGCTGAGCAAGGAAGACCGGTCGGCGTTGATCCGCCAGCAGTCCATCATCACCGAGTTCGAGCGCGAAAAGGCCATTGCCGCCTTGCCCAAGCTGCTGCCCACCCGCGAGCTGCGCGAATGGGCCCTGGAGGCGGTCCACCACGTGCTGGGTCCGGTGGACGAAATGGCCCCCGAAACCCAGGCGCTGGTGCAGCGGTTTGAAACCCTGCTGTCGTCCGAACCTTCGGCCCTGCCGTCGCGGCTTGCACGGCACCCGGGGCAGGCCGTGGCAGAGGCGGGCGCTGCGCCCAAGGCCAAGCCAGACGCTCCCGCGACCCCTGTTGCGAAAGCCTCGGGTGCAGCCGCCAAAGCGCCGAGGCGCAGTGTGCGCAAAAGCTCCTGATTTGATAGCTGCTTACGCTTTATTCAAAAGCGCTATAGGCCAAAAAGTCATGTAATTCATGGCCATCCACGGGTGCAAACCCTTGAAACCACCCGGGATGGCCTCACGTCGGTGGCAGTTGAATCTTCAAGAGGACTGCCACCATGCGCGTCGACAAACTCACCACCAAGTTCCAGGAAGCCCTGGCCGAGGCCCAGTCGCTGGCCAACGTGGGCGACAACCCCTACATCGAGCCCGCTCACCTGCTGCTGGCCATGCTGCGCCAGGACGATGGCCCCAAGTCGCTGTTGCAGCGCGCCGGGGTCAACGTGGGCGGGCTGCAACGTGCTGCGGAAGATGCCGTCAAGCGCCTGCCGCAGGTGCAGGGCGGTGAGCAGGTGCAGGTCAGCCGCGACCTGCAAACCCTGCTGCAAGCCACCGAAAAAGAGGCCGCCAAACGCGGCGACGCCTTCATGGCCAGCGAGCTGTTCCTGCTGGCCGTGGCCGATGCCAAGGGCGACGTGGGCCGCATGGCCAAAGACAACGGCCTGACCCGCAAGAGCCTGGAAGCCGCCATCGACGCCGTGCGCGGAGGCCAGAACGTCAACAGCCCCGAGGCCGAAGGCCAGCGCGAGGCCCTCAAGAAATACTGCCTGGACCTGACCGAGCGCGCCCGCCAGGGCAAGCTGGACCCGGTGATCGGCCGCGACGACGAAATCCGCCGCGCCATCCAGGTGCTGCAACGCCGCAGCAAGAACAACCCGGTGCTGATCGGCGAGCCCGGTGTGGGCAAGACGGCCATCGTCGAGGGGCTGGCCCAGCGCATCGTGGCCGGTGAAGTGCCCGACAGCCTCAAGGGCAAGCGCGTGCTGAGCCTGGACATGGCCGCCTTGCTGGCCGGGGCCAAGTTCCGCGGCGAGTTCGAGGAACGCCTGAAAAACGTGCTCAACGAGCTGGCCAAGGAGGAGGGGCAAGTCATCGTCTTCATCGACGAGCTGCACACCATGGTGGGCGCGGGCAAGGCCGAAGGCGCCATGGACGCGGGCAACATGCTCAAGCCCGCGCTGGCCCGTGGCGAGCTGCACTGCGTGGGCGCCACCACGCTGGACGAGTACCGCAAGGACATCGAAAAAGACGCTGCGCTGGAGCGCCGCTTCCAGAAGATCCTGGTGGGCGAGCCCACGGTGGAGGCCACCATCGCCATCCTGCGCGGCCTGAAGGAACGCTACGAGGTGCACCACGGCGTGGACATCACCGACCCCGCCATCGTCGCCGCCGCCGAGCTGAGCCAGCGCTACATCACCGACCGCTTCTTGCCCGACAAGGCGATTGACCTGATCGACGAGG
>DASUON010000030.1:0-18283 GCA_036276615.1 Burkholderiaceae bacterium | reverse complement strand
CTTCATGCCCCGTCAGTTCCCCGGCCAGAAATACCTGGTCTGCAACTCCGACGAAGGTGAGCCTGGTACCTGCAAGGACCGTGACATCCTGATGTTCAACCCGCACATCGTCATCGAAGGCATGGCGATCGCGGCCTATGCCATGGGCATCTCCGCCGGGTACAACTACATCCACGGTGAAATTTTCCAGGTCTACGAGCGTTTCGAGGCCGCGTTGGAAGAGGCTCGCGCAGCGGGGTATCTGGGCAACAACATCTTGGGTTCTTCCTTCAGCTTCCAGTTGAATGCCCACCACGGTTTTGGTGCATACATCTGCGGTGAAGAAACTGCATTGCTGGAGTCGTTGGAAGGCAAGAAGGGGCAACCCCGTTTCAAGCCACCGTTCCCCGCAAGCTTCGGCCTTTACGGCAAGCCCACGACCATCAACAACACCGAGACGTTTGCTGCGGTGCCGTGGATCATCCGCAACGGTGGTCAGGCGTACCTGGAGTGCGGCAAGCCCAACAACGGCGGCACCAAGATTTTCTCCGTCAGCGGTGATGTAGAACGTCCGGGCAACTACGAAATTCCCATGGGTACGCCATTCCGCACCCTGCTGGAGTTGGCCGGTGGTGTTCGCTCCGGACGCAAGTTGAAGGCCGTGATTCCGGGTGGATCATCCTCGCCCGTCCTGCCTGCGCACATCATCATGGACTGCACGATGGACTACGACTCCATCTCCAAGGCAGGGTCCATGCTGGGTTCCGGCGCGGTGATCGTGATGGACGACACCCGTTGCATGGTGGAATCGCTGAAACGTCTGTCGTACTTCTACATGCACGAAAGCTGCGGTCAGTGCACCCCTTGTCGCGAGGGTACCGGATGGCTGTGGCGTCTGGTGGACCGCATCCATCGGGGCGAAGGTCGCCCCAGCGACATGGCATTGTTGGACAACGTGGCCGAAAACATCATGGGGCGCACCATCTGTGCGCTGGGTGATGCGGCTGCCATGCCCGTCCGTGCCATGGTGAAACATTTCAGGCCCGAGTTCGAGGCCATGATCAAGGCTGACCAGCCGGTGTCTGCCTGAGAGCGAGTTGCAACATGGTTGAAATCGAACTGGACGGTAAGAAGGTTGACGTGCCCCCGGGCAGCATGGTGATGCATGCGGCTGAAAAAGCGGGTGTCTACGTTCCTCATTTTTGCTATCACAAGAAACTGTCTATCGCCGCCAACTGCCGCATGTGCTTGGTGGATGTGGAAAAGGCCCCCAAGCCCATGCCGGCTTGCGCCACCCCGGTGACCCAGGGGATGGTGGTTCGCACCAAGAGTGACAAGGCGATCAAGGCTCAACAGTCGGTGATGGAGTTCCTGCTCATCAATCACCCGCTGGACTGCCCCATCTGTGACCAAGGCGGCGAATGTCAGCTGCAGGACTTGGCGGTGGGTTATGGTGGCAGCTCATCGCGCTACGGAGAAGAAAAGCGCGTGGTACCGAACAAGGATGTCGGTCCATTGATTTCCATGGAGGAAATGAGCCGCTGCATCCATTGCACACGATGCGTCCGTTTTGGTCAGGAGATTGCCGGCCAGATGGAGTTGGGCATGTCTCATCGAGGTGAGCATTCCGAAATCGAGACCTTCCTGGGCAAGACCGTGGACTCCGAGTTGTCGGGCAACATGATCGACCTTTGCCCGGTTGGTGCGTTGACCAGCAAACCGTTCCGCTACAGCGCCCGCACGTGGGAAATGTCGCGTCGCAAGTCCGTCAGCCCGCACGATTCGACGGGAGCCAATCTGGTGGTGCAGGTCAAGAACCACAAGGTCATGCGCGTGCTGCCGTTCGAAAACGAAAGCATCAACGAATGCTGGATTGCCGACCGTGATCGTTTTTCGTATGAAGCCCTCAATGGCGCTGATCGCCTGACCCAGCCCATGGTGAAGCAAGGCGGCGAGTGGCGTGTGGTCGATTGGACGGCCGCGCTTGAATACGTCGCCAACGGCCTGTCGGGGATCCGTGCTGAGCACGGTGCTGCTTCCATCGGAGCCCTGGTCAGTCCCCATGCCACAGTGGAAGAAGCCCATTTGGCCAGTGCATTGGTGCGAGGCCTGGGGTCACAAAGCGTGGACCACCGTTTGCGCCATGCACAGCACCCGGTTCAAACCCAGGTTCGCTGGTTGGGGCGAACCATCGAATCACTGTCCCAGTTGGAACGCGTGTGGGTGGTGGGGTCCAACCTGCGCAAAGACCACCCGCTGTTTGCACAGCGCATTCGTCAGGCGACCAAACGGGGTGCGCAAGTTCACGCCCTGGTTGCCGCCGAGGTGGATTGGGCACTGCCGGCGACTGCCAACGTGGTGGACGCCCAAGACTGGGTGGAGGCCATGGCTCGCGTGGCATCCGCTGTCGCTGAGTTGAATGGCGTGTCTGCACCTGTGGCAGTGGCCCGTGACGCGGCGGCCGAGATCGTTGCGCGCAGTCTGCTGTCTGGCGATCAGAAGGCCATTCTGTTGGGCAATGCCGCTGCCCACCACGAGAAAGCTGGAAGCCTGCTGGCGCTGGCCAACTGGATCGGGTCGCAGGTCGGTGCAACGGTGGGTTATCTCACCGAAGCGGCTAACACAGTGGGAGCCCAGCTGGTGAAGGCGCTGCCGGGTGTCAGCGGTCTCAATGCTGCGCAAATGCTGGATGGCCAGGCCAAAGCCCTGATCCTGCTTGGTGTTGAGCCTGGTTTGGACACCCGCGGTGGCCAATCGGCCATGGACGGTGTGGCCAAGTCGCAAATGGTGGTGACCCTGAGTCCATTCAAGACCAATCTGGCGTGCAGTGATGTGCTGCTGCCGATTTCTCCCTTCTCTGAGACGTCGGGCTCGTTCGTCAATGCAGAGGGGCGGCTTCAGTCCTTTCACGCGGTCGTCAAACCGCTGGGCGACACCCGCCCCGCCTGGAAGGTGCTGCGTGCGCTGGGTGAAATGCTTGGCATCAGCGGGTTCAACCAAGACAGCTCGGAACAGGTCTTGAAGTCCGCGCTGCCTGGCGTGTCCGTGGGTGAAAAAGTGCCTGCCAACTTGCTGAGCAATGTCACCGATGAGGGCATCGACTTGGCCCCGGCCCGACAGGCGCCGTGTGTGGCTTCGATTTACCAGCTGGATGCATTGGTTCGCCGATCCAGCGTGTTGCAAGCCACGGCCGATGGTCGTGCGGGTACACGTTTGGAGGGAGTTTCCGCATGATTGATACGTTGTACAACGCTGGCCTCGGTGTGTGCGCATCGGACTGGTGGACTACCGGTGCGTGGCCCACGATCTGGGTGCTGTTGAAGATCGTGGTGCTGCTGGCTCCCCTGATGGGCGCTGTGGCTTATCTGACGTTGTGGGAACGTCGTCTGCTGGCCTTCATGCAGGTGCGCCTGGGCCCCAACCGTGTGGGGCCAATGGGCTTGTTGCAACCCATTGCCGACGCACTGAAGCTGCTGACCAAAGAGCTGATTCAACCCACTGCGGCGGCCAAGGGCTTGTTTGTGCTGGGGCCGATCATGGCCATCATGCCTGCTTTGGCTGCATGGGTCGCGGTGCCGTTCGGGCCTGAGACGGTGCTGGCCAATGTCAATGCCGGTTTGCTGGTCATTCTGGCCATCACCTCGATTGAGGTGTATGGCGTGATCATTGCGGGTTGGGCATCCAACTCCAAGTACGCGTTTCTGGGCGCATTGCGGGCATCTGCTCAGATGGTGAGTTATGAAATCGCCATCGGGTTCTGTTTCCTGGTGGTGGTGATGACTGCCGGAAGTCTGAATCTCGCCGATGTGGTGGCATCGCAGAGTCGGGGTGTGGGGGCCAGCATGGGCCTCAATTTCCTCTCCTGGAACTGGTTGCCGCTGTTGCCCATCTTTGTGGTGTACGTGATCTCCGGCATTGCAGAAACCAACCGTCACCCGTTTGACGTGGTGGAAGGTGAAGCTGAAATTGTGGCCGGCCACATGGTGGAGTATTCCGGCATGGGCTTCGCCATCTTCTTCTTGGCTGAATACGCCAGCATGTGGCTGGTGTCCATCCTGGCCGTGTTGATGTTCTTGGGGGGTTGGCAGTCTCCCTTTGGGGGTGATTGGCTGAGCTGGGTCCCAGGTTGGATTTGGTTGGGTGCCAAGACATTTTTCATGGTGTCTTTGTTCTTGTGGGTTCGTGCGACGTTCCCTCGGTTCCGTTACGACCAGATCATGCGTCTGGGTTGGAAGGTGTTCATTCCGGTCACCCTGATTTGGTTGTTGCTGGTCGGTGCACTGATGCAGACCCCCTGGAACATCTGGAAATAAAACGGCGAATCGCATATGACCTCAGCCAATGTCGCCCCATTTTCCTTTGGGGATTTTTTCAAGAGTTTCCTGCTGCTTGAGTTGTTCAAGGGCATGGCCTTGACGGGACGTTATGCGTTCCGTGGAAAAGTCACTTTGCAATACCCCGAGGAGAAGACGCCCCTGTCTCCGCGGTTCAGGGGGTTGCACGCCCTTCGTCGCTATGAAAACGGCGAGGAGCGCTGCATTGCCTGCAAACTGTGTGAAGCCGTTTGTCCCGCGATGGCCATCACCATCGAGTCTGATGTGCGTGCCGATGGCAGCCGTCGGACCACCCGCTATGACATCGATCTGACCAAGTGCATTTTCTGCGGCTTCTGTGAGGAGAGCTGCCCGGTGGATTCCATCGTTGAAACGCACATCCTGGAGTACCACGGTGAGAAGCGCGGCGACCTGTACTTCACCAAGGACATGCTGCTGGCCGTGGGCGACAAATACGAAGCCCAGATTGCCCAGGCCAAGTCTGCAGATGCCAAGTACCGCTGAAGCCCGCTGAATCAATGTGAACATGTCATGAACTACCAAGCTGGCTTCTTCTACTTCTTTTCGGCGGTTTTGCTGTTTGCCTCGTTGCGGGTGATCACGGCGAAAAATCCCGTGCACGCTGTGCTGTTTCTCATGCTGGCCTTTTCTCAGGCCGCAGCTGTATGGCTGATTCTGAAAGCTGAGTTCCTCGGGCTCACACTGGTGCTGGTGTACCTCGGTGCAGTGATGGTGTTGTTCCTGTTCGTCGTGATGATGTTGGACATTCGCGTCGACAAGATTCGCGAGGGCTTCTGGAAGCATGCACCTCTGGGTCTGTTGCTGGGCGGTTTGATTGCCTTTGAACTGGCCGCTGTGCTCTGGACGGGATTCAGCGGAATGTCGGTTGCGACCGGTGGTGAGTTCAAAACTTCCAACACCCACCAGCTGGGTGTCCTGTTGTTCACCCAATACCTCTACCCCATCCAAGCTGCCGCGGTCATTTTGCTGGTGGCCATGATCGCCGCCATTGCGTTGACCTTGCGTCATCGCAAAGACAGCAAAGCCATCAGCCCCAGTCTGCAAGTGCATGTCAAGGCGGCGGACCGCTTGGTGGTGGTCAAGATGCCCGCCTCGGGCGCGACCCAAAACAATGCCCTGGCCGCAGAGGAAGGAATTGCCAAATGATGTTGAATTTAGGTCACTTCCTGGGGTTGGGGGCCATCCTGTTTGCCATTTCCATCACAGGTGTTTTTCTGAACCGCAAGAACCTCATCGTGCTGTTGATGGCGATCGAGTTGATGCTGTTGGCGGTGAACATGAACTTTGTGGCGTTCTCCCACTACCTGGGTGACATGCACGGGCAAGTCTTTGTGTTTTTCATTCTGACCGTTGCGGCAGCGGAGTCGGCCATCGGTTTGGCCATCCTCGTGCTGTTGTTCCGCAACAAGTCTTCCATCGATGTCCGTGAGCTGAACGAGCTCAAGGGCTGATCCAGGATTCAATGACATGAGTTCGACTTTGTCTGCCAGCACCCTGTTGGCCATTCCCCTGGCGCCACTGGCAGGTTCTGCACTCGCCGGTATTTTTGGTACCCGTCTGGGAGGGAACTGGATCGGGCGTCGCCTGTCCCATGTGTTGACCATCTTGGGTGTCGCCATCGCCTTTGTGCTCTCAGCAATCACCCTCAAGTCGGTTGCCTTGGAGGGTGCCCGTTTCAACGAAACGCTTTACCAGTGGATGGTCGTTGGCGGCCTGAAAATGGAAGTTGGGTTCATGGTGGACGGCTTGACCGCCATGATGATGTGTGTGGTGACCTTTGTGTCCCTGATGGTTCACATCTACACCATCGGCTACATGGAAGAAGACGACGGTTACAACCGTTTCTTCGCGTACATCTCCCTGTTCACGTTCTCCATGTTGATGCTCGTCATGAGCAACAACCTGCTTCAGCTGTTTTTCGGCTGGGAGGCCGTGGGTTTGGTGTCATACCTGCTGATTGGCTTCTGGTTCAACAAGCCCACAGCCATCTTTGCCAACATGAAGGCCTTCCTGGTCAACCGCGTGGGTGACTTTGGCTTCATTCTGGGTATTGGATTGATTGCAGCATTCACAGGCACCCTGAGCTACACGGAAGTGTTTGCCAAGGCCAACGAGATTTCGGGCCTGATGGTCCCTGGTACGCATTGGTCTCTGGTCACCGCCATCTGCATTTGCTTGTTCATCGGTGCCATGGGCAAGTCGGCCCAGTTCCCACTGCACGTGTGGCTACCCGACTCCATGGAAGGCCCCACGCCGATCTCCGCGCTGATTCACGCTGCGACCATGGTGACCGCTGGCATTTTCATGGTGGCCCGCATGTCACCCTTGTTCGAACTCAGCGACACCGCACTGAACTTCATCCTGGTCATTGGAGCCATCACGGCCTTGTTCATGGGCTTTCTGGGCATCATCCAGAACGACATCAAGCGTGTGGTGGCCTATTCCACGCTGTCCCAGTTGGGCTACATGACCGTTGCGCTGGGTGCATCGGCTTACTCAGTGGCGGTTTTCCACCTGATGACACATGCGTTTTTCAAGGCGTTGCTGTTCCTGGGCGCAGGTTCGGTGATCATGGGCATGCACCACAACCAGGACATCCGCTGGATGGGGGCCGTGCGCAAGTACATGCCCGTGACTTGGCTGACTTCTCTCACCGGTTCCTTGGCGCTGATCGGCACGCCGTTGTTCTCGGGCTTCTATTCCAAGGACAGCATCATCGAGGCGGTGCACTTCAGCCGTCTGCCTGCGGCTGGCTTTGCTCACTTCGCTGTGCTGGCGGGTGTGTTCATCACGGCTTTCTACTCGTTCCGCATGTACTTCCTGGTTTTCCACGGCAAGGAGCGCTACGACCAGAATCCTGATGCCCACCACGACGATCATCACGATGACCACCACCATGGGCACGACAAGCCGCATGAGTCCCCTTGGGTGGTCACGGTCCCGCTGGTCCTGTTGGCCATTCCTTCAGTGGTGATCGGGTACCTGACCCTCATGCCGCTGCTGTTCGGTGACTTCTTCAAAGATGCCATCACCGTCAACACGGAGTTGCACCCCGCCATGGAAAAACTGGCAGAGGACATCCACGGTCCTGTGGCCCTGGCCCTGCATGCGTTCTCCACGCTTCCGTTCTGGCTTGCGTTGGCGGGTGTGGTGTCTGCTTGGTACATGTACTTGGTCAATCCCGCAGTGCCTGCTGCGCTCAAACGCGCTTTTGGTCCGATCTACACCATCCTCGAAAACAAGTACTACCTGGACTGGTTCAATGAGAACGTGTTGGCCAAGTTGGCTCGCGGTCTGGGCATCGGCTTCTGGAAGGGGGGAGACCAGGGGCTCATCGAAGGGGCCGTGGTCAACGCCAGCTGGAAGATTGTCGGCTTGGTGTCTCGAGGCGTGCGCCTGATCCAGAGTGGTTTCTTGTACCACTACGCACTGGTCATGATCAGCGGGTTGCTGCTGCTTCTGTCTTACTTCGTCTGGCTCGCCAAATAAGGAGAACTTTTCAATGGGTTTGTTGAGCCTTGCGATCTGGGCCCCCATCGTCTTCGGCACGTTGCTGCTGGCTTTGGGGAAAGATGAACACGCCAATGCGGTGCGCTGGATGGCGTTGGCCGGTGCGGTGTTCAGCCTGCTGGTGACCGTTCCGGTGTACACCGGATTCGTGATTGATTCCGCCGACATGCAGCATGTGGAGAACGTGCTGTGGATCGAGCGCTTCAACATCCACTACCACCTGGGTGTGGATGGTTTGTCTCTCTGGTTTGTTCCCCTCACTGCATTCATCACGGTGGTTGTGGTCATCTCTGCATGGGAAGCCATCACCGAGCGCGTGAACCAGTACATGGGGGCGTTCCTCATCCTGTCCGGGCTGATGATTGGTGTCTTCTGCGCGTTGGACGGCATGCTGTTCTACGTGTTCTTTGAAGCGACCCTGATCCCCATGTACTTGATCATTGGTGTTTGGGGTGGTCCGAACAAGATCTACGCGGCGTTCAAGTTCTTCCTGTACACACTGTTGGGCTCCCTGTTGATGCTGGTGGCGCTGATTTACCTGTACCACACCGCCGGTGGCAGTTTTGACATCTCCACGTGGCACAAGCTGCCCTTGGGCATGACCGCGCAAAGCCTGCTGTTTTTCGCCTTCTTTGCAGCCTTTGCTGTCAAGGTGCCTATGTGGCCGGTGCACACCTGGTTGCCCGACGTGCACGTGGAAGCCCCCACGGGCGGTTCTGCCGTGCTGGCTGCCATCATGCTGAAGCTGGGCGCCTATGGTTTCCTGCGCTTTTCACTTCCCATTGCCCCGGATGCGTCGCACAAATGGGCTGCCTTGATCATCGGTCTGTCGCTCACCGCAGTGGTCTACGTGGGCTTGGTGGCCATGGTCCAGAAGGACATGAAAAAGCTGGTGGCCTACTCTTCCGTGGCGCACATGGGCTTTGTCACCCTGGGCTTTTTTGTCTTCAGTGACCTGGGTGTGTCGGGTGGCATCGTTCAGATGATTTCGCACGGTTTTGTGTCCGCGGCGATGTTCCTCTCCATCGGTGTGCTGTATGACCGCATGCATTCCCGTGAAATCGCCGATTACGGCGGTGTGGTGAATGTCATGCCCAAGTTTTCCGCGTTTGCGCTGCTGTTCGTCATGGCGAACTGCGGCTTGCCCGCGACCGCAGGCTTTGTCGGCGAGTGGATGGTCATTCTGGCCAGTGTCAAGTTCAACTTCTGGGTGGGCTTCCTGGCGGCTTCGGCCTTGATTTTTGGTGCCGCTTACAGCCTGTGGATGTTCAAGCGCGTCTACCTGGGAGCGCCGGGTAACGATCACGTCAAGGAACTGACCGACATCAACGGGCGCGAGTTTTTCATGATGGCGCTGCTGGCGTTGATGGTGCTTTACATGGGCATCCATCCCAAGCCGTTCACCGATGTGATGAACGCGTCCGTCTCTCAACTGCTTCAGCACGTGGCCGTGTCCAAGTTGCCCTGACCTTCAGATTGCGTGAACAACAATGATTGACAACATCAGCTGGGTGGTTGCATACCCTGAAATTCTGCTGCTGGTCATGGCCTGCGTCATTGCGCTGGTGGACTTGGGTGTCAAAACCCCCCTGCGCGGTGTCACTTACGGCCTGACCTTGGCGACCTTGGCGGGGCTCGCGGTGCTGCTGGCGTTTTATGCCGGGACGGGTGCCTCCGTGGCAGGCTTTGGCGGCATGGTGGTGGTCGACACCATGGGTGCGTGGCTGAAGTGTTTTGCCACGCTGGCGATGATGATCACGCTGGTGTATGGACGTGCCTATGCTGGCGGTCGGGACATGCTGCGCGGTGGTGAACTGTTCACCTTGTCGCTGTTCTCACTGCTCGGCATTTACGTGATGATTTCCGGCCACAACTTCCTGGTGATCTACTTGGGGTTGGAAATGCTGACCCTGTCCAGCTATGCGCTGGTGGCCCTGCGTCGTGATGACTCTCGCGCGACCGAGGCCGCCATGAAGTACTTCGTGCTGGGCGCCTTGGCCAGCGGTTTTCTGCTGTACGGCATGTCCATGCTGTATGGTGCGACCGGTTCGCTGGACATTGCATCGGTGATGAAGTCGGTGGCCAGTGGGTCGCACAGCAAGCAGATTCTGATGCTGGGTGTGGTGTTCATGGTGGCCGGCTTGGCGTTCAAGTTGGGTGCCGTTCCGTTCCACATGTGGATTCCCGATATTTACCACGGTGCCCCCACGGTGGTGACGCTGTTGGTCGGTGGCGCACCGAAACTGGCTGCTTTCGCCATCGTGATGCGCCTGATGGTGGAGGGACTGTTGCCGCTGGCGGCGGACTGGCAGCAAATGATGGCGGTGTTGGCGGTTGCGTCTTTGGTGGTCGGTAACTTGGCCGCCATTGCGCAAACCAACTTGAAGCGCATGTTGGCTTTTTCCACCATCTCTCAAATGGGTTTCCTGTTGTTGGCCTTTGTGGCAGGTGTCCAGGGTGGCAACCCGGGCAATGCGGTGAACGCTTACAGCTCAGGCATGTTCTACGCCATCACCTACGTGCTGACCACCCTGGGGACGTTTGGTGTCATCCTGCTGCTGTCGCGACAGGGCTTTGAGTCCGAGGAAATTGCCGATTTGGCGGGGCTCAACCGCCGCAGCCCGGCCATGGCGGGCATCATGGCTCTGTGCATGTTCTCGTTGGCGGGTGTGCCTCCGCTGGTGGGCTTTTATGCCAAGTTGGCTGTGCTCCAGGGCATGATGGCGTCCGGCAGCCCGTTGATGCTGAAACTCGCCGTCGTGGCCGTGTTGATGTCCTTGATTGGTGCCTTCTACTACCTCCGGGTCGTCAAGGTCATGTATTTCGATGCACCCATACAGACAGAAACCATCGACGCGCCCACCGACGCTCGGGTGTTGCTGTCCGTCAACGGCTTGGCGGTGCTGGCCCTGGGGCTGTTGCCCGGTGGCCTGATGAACTTGTGTGTGGATGCGATTCGTCAGCTGATCCACTGAAAGGGCTTTGGCGTGTCCATGTCGGCAGCGGTCTGGGCGGTGATGGTGTTCGCCGTGTTGGCCGCCAATCTCCCTTTTGTGAACCAGCGCGTGCTGGCGGTTGGGCCCGTTCGGAAGGGCAAGTCGCTGGCGTGGCGAGCGGTCGAGTTGTTGGTGTTCTACCTGCTGGTGGGCGCTGCGTCGCTGTCGCTTGAGCAATCGTTGGGTCAGATCTACCCCCAGCGCTGGGAATTTTTTGCCACCACCCTGGCGCTGTTTGTGACCTTGGCATTTCCTGGCTTTGTCTTTCGGTACCTGATTCGGCATTGATGCGTGGATCAAGGGATCAGATGTCCGGACCGTTGACCCGCCACCAAGTGCCCTGTCTGGGGGATCTCCCTCAGACCGATGGGCACCTTCGGGAGCAAGGTGTTCGTCGTGACGCGTTGCTTCAGGGACAAATGCTTCAGGTGGTGCGGGACACGGTGGTGTTGCCGGATGCCTCGGTTGGCTCCCGCGAGTACGTGATCCATCCTGGCGCTGTGATGGTGGTGCCGTTGCTGGATGACGGGCGTGTGTTGCTGGAGCGTCAGTTCCGCTACCCCATGGGCGAGGCCATGATTGAATTCCCCGCAGGCAAGCTGGATGCGGGTGAAGGCAGCCTCAGCTGCGCCAAGCGGGAACTGCAGGAAGAAACCGGCTTTCAGGCGCAGTCCTGGGCTTATGCCGGTGTGCTGCATCCGGTCATCAGCTACTCCACCGAGCACATCGACATTTGGTTCGCCCGGGATTTGGTGCACACCGAACGGCATCTCGATGTGGGTGAGTTCTTGGACGTGTTTGCGGCCACTCCCACCGAATTGGTCGGGTGGTGCGCCCAAGGTCGCGTGACCGATGCCAAGACCTTGGTGGCCACGTTCTGGCTGCAAAACGTGCTCAACGGAACCTGGACCTTGGCGTGGCGTGGCAATGACGGGCGTGATGGTGCCCATCCACAGCCCGTGGGCCCTCGCTGCCCGCAGTTGGCATGAAGGTCTTCAACCTGTGTTGTGGGCAGCAGCACCTCTTCGAGGGCTGGTTTGCCAGTGAAGACGACTTCCAGTCTCAGCTGGCGCGTGGGCTGCTGTCCTGCCCCATGTGCGCTGACATTCACATCCAAAAACGACCGTCAGCGCCTCGCTTGAATTTGAAGGGGGGCACCGAAGGGGGCGGGGATGATTCACCACCCGTTGAGCCCATTTCCATGGAGCAGCAGCAGGCTGCCCTGATGCGGGCATTGCGCACGGTGGTGGCCCAAACCGAAGATGTGGGTGACCTCTTTGCCGATCAGGCTCGGGCCATGCACCAAGGGGAACTCACCCCCAAAGCCATTCGGGGGCACACCACGGTTGACCAAGCCCGCGAGCTGTTGGATGAAGGCGTGCCCATCCTGCCGCTGCCGCTGTTGCCCGGTGTGAAAGAGCCGCTGCATTGAGTCAATGCAGCGGCTCGTCACCGATTCAACGCCCCTCGTGTCCGAGGGGCTGACCCATCAGGGGTACAGGCCGCGCATTTCGCGCGAATGCAGGATGCGCTTGCAGGCCACGATGAAGGTGGCGGTGCGCAGACTCACGCCATGTTCCTCGGCCACTTGCCACACACCGGCAAAGGCTTCTTTCATGACACGAACCAGGCGGGCGTTGATTTCGTCTTCGGTCCAGAAGAAGCTGGAGAAGTCCTGCACCCATTCGAAGTAGCTCACCGTCACGCCGCCGGCATTGGCGATCACGTCGGGCAGCACCAGGATGTTGCGTTCGTGCAGGATGTCGTCGGCCTGGGGCGTGGTCGGGCCGTTGGCGCCTTCGATGATCATGCGGGCCTGAATCCGGCCGGCGTTGGCGGCGGTGATCTGGCCTTCCAATGCGGCGGGAATGAGGATGTCGCAGGGCACGTCCCAGAAGGCGTCCGACTGCAACACTTCGGCGTCGGGGAAACCACCCACGGAACCGTTGCGGGCCACGTGGTCCAGCAATGCGGTGACGTCCAGACCGGCCTCGCGGTAGATGGTGCCGCCGTGGTCTTGAACGGCAACCACCCGTGCTCCGGCTGCGGCAAACAGCTTGGCGGCAATGCCGCCCACGTTGCCGAAACCTTGCACGGCGATGCGGGCGCCCGCGATGTTCAGTCCAATGTGGTTGGCCGCTTCGCAGCCCACCGTGAACACGCCGCGTCCCGTGGCTTCACGGCGACCCAGAGAACCACCCAGATCGACCGGTTTGCCGGTGACCACGCCGGTGGCGGTGCTGCCCACGTTCATGGAGTACGTGTCCATCATCCAGGCCATCACCTGCTCATTGGTGTTGACGTCCGGAGCCGGAATGTCCTTGGTGGGGCCGATGATGATGCCGATTTCGCTGGTGTAGCGACGGGTCATGCGCTCCAGCTCACCACGTGACAGGGTTTTGGGGTTGACCCGGATGCCGCCCTTGGCGCCACCGTAAGGGACGTTCACTGCCGCGTTCTTGACGGACATCCACGCCGACAGCGCCATCACTTCCGACAAGGTCACGTCCTGGTGGAAACGCACACCGCCCTTGCCCGGGCCGCGGGAGGTGTTGTGCTGCACGCGGTAGCCTTCGAAGTGGGCGATGGTGCCGTTGTCGAGTTCGATGGGCACATCGACGATCAGCGCACGCTTGGGCCGCTTGAGGGTTTCAACCCAACGGGCCAGGTTGCCCAGGTAAGGGGTCACACGGTCCACCTGTTGGAGGTAGATGCCCCAAGGTCCCAGGTTGTCTGCCTGGAGGTAGGAGGGAAGTGCGTGTGAGGGGGAAGTACCGGCCCCGTTGGGGGTCAGTGCATGGCCGTTCATGTGAGGGGTCTCCTGCTGGATGAATCAAATTCCGCGGTTGCGGTGCGGCGCACTGTACGCATCGGCGGGCTTGTCGTCCAAGGCCGGATGAACACATGGCTATGCATCGAATGCATAGTTGGCGGATTCACCCCTGAAACTGCAGTGCAGCCAGCCGCGCATACAGGCCGCCGCGGTTCACCAGTTCGGTGTGGGTGCCGCGCTCGACCAGGCGACCGTGGTCCAACACCAGGATTTCATTGGCCTGTTGCACGGTGGCCAGCCGATGGGCAATCACCAAGGTGGTGCGGCCCGCCATCGCCGCCTCCAAGGCTTGCTGGACCACGCGCTCACTCTCGGCGTCCAGCGCACTGGTGGCTTCATCGAGCAACAGCAACGGCGGGTTTTTCAGCCACGCGCGGGCAATGGCAATGCGCTGACGTTGGCCCCCGGACAGGCGCACCCCGCGCTCCCCCAAAAAGGTGTCGTAACCCTCGGGCAGCGCTGACAAAAAGCCGTCGGCAAAGGCTGCACGGGCTGCGGCCTTGACCTCGTCATCGGTGGCGTCGGGCCGCCCGTAGCGGATGTTCTCGAGTGCCGAGGTCGAGAAAATGACCGGGTCTTGCGACACCAGGCCGATGTGGCTTCGCAAGGTGTGCAGCGAGAGTTGATCGATGGGCACGCCATTGAGCTCAATGCACCCGTGCGCCGGGTCATGGAAGCGCAGCAGCAGCCCGAAGAGTGTGCTTTTGCCCGCACCACTGGGGCCCACCAAGGCCACGGTCTTGCCGGGGGGCACGTGGACGGTCAAACCTTGCAGGGCCGCGGTCTGCGGGCGGGAGGGGTAGTGGAAGCTCAAGTCTTTCAGCGAGAGCGCCACCCCTTGCGGGTGCAGCGGCAATGGGACCGGGATGGTGGGCTCTTTCACGGCAGACGGAGTGGCCAGCAACTCCATCAACCGTTCTGTGGCCCCGGCGGCGCGCAACAAATCCCCGTACACCTCACCCAACACCGCCACGGCTCCGGCAAAAATGACCACGTACAGGCTGGCCTGCCCCAGCTCCCCCGCGGTCATCCGACCGGCCAGCACCGCTTGGGTGCCCTGGTACAAGCCCCACAGCACCAAGGCTGCATTGGCAATGATGATGAAGGCCACCAACAGGGCACGGGCCCGGCTGCGTCGGGTGGCCACGTCAAACGCCTGCTGGGTGGCCTGCCGAAAGCGCAGCGCCTCCCGCGCTTCGCCGGTGAAGCTCTGCACCGTGGGGATGGCGTTCAGCACCTCCACCGCCACCGCGCCCACCTGGGCCACGCCATCCTGGCTGGCCCGGGACAGGCGGCGAACCCGCCGGCCAAAGGCCATGGCCGGCAGCACCACGGCCACCACCACGGCCAGCACCTGGAGCATGACCACCGGGTGCGACCAGACCAGCACCACCAACGCCCCCAAGCCCATCACGGCGTTGCGCAAGCCCAGGGACAGCGAGGAGCCCACCACGGTCTGCACCAGCGTGGTGTCGGTGGTCAGGCGTGAAACCACCTCACCCGTCTGGGTGGTTTCAAAGAACTCGGGGCTCATGCGCAGCACATGCTCGTACACCGCCTGGCGCAGGTCGGCGGTGACGCGTTCGCCCAACCAGCTCACCACGTAAAAACGTGCCGCAGAAAACACACCCAGGGCCACCGCCACCGCAAACAGCCCGGCAAAGTGGTGGCGCAACATCAGCGCCTGGGCGCCTCGGTCGTTGGGCACCACGCCCTGGTCGATCAATTGCCGCAACACCGCCGGGAAGGCCAGCGTGGCCGCCGCGGCCAGCACAAGAAAGACTGCAGCCATCAACAGTTGCAGTCGATAAGGCCACAGAAAGGGCCAGAGGCCTCGCAAGGCCTGGGGGCGAGCGCCGCCGGGCGTGGTGGCCGCCCCGTCGGTCATTTGAGGTTGCCGGACAGGAACTGCTGCAAGCGCTCGCTGCTGGGGCGGCTCAGCACCTCGCGGGGGTTGCCTTGTTCCTCCACCACGCCTTGGTGCAGGAACATCACGTGGTTGGACACCTCGCGGGCAAAGCCCATTTCGTGGGTCACCACCACCATGGTGCGGCCTTCTTCGGCCAGGGCCTTCATCACACGCAGCACTTCGCCCACCAGCTCGGGGTCGAGTGCAGAGGTGGGTTCGTCAAACAGCATCACCTCGGGTTCCATGGCCAGGGCGCGGGCAATGGCCACCCGCTGTTGCATGCCGCCCGACAGGTGTGAGGGGTAGTGCCCCGCCACGTGGGCCTTGCCGTCACCCCCCAGCCCCACCTTGGCCAGGTACTTGCGTGCCCGTTCTTCGGCCTCGGCTTTGGACAGGCCCAGCACGTGAATGGGGGCTTCCATCACGTTTTCCAGCACCGTCAGGTGGCTCCACAGGTTGAAGTGCTGGAACACCATGGCCAGCTTGCAGCGCATGGCTTGCAGTTGCTTGGGGTCGGTGGCCTGGAGCATGCCGTCTTTGGCGGGGGCCAGGGCCAGTTCTTCACCCGCCACGCGGATGCGACCCGCGTGGGGGCGCTCCAGCAGGTTGATGCAGCGCAGGAACGTGCTTTTGCCCGAACCGCTGGAGCCGATGATGCTGATCACGTCGCCCGCATGGGCGGTGAGCGAAACGCCCTTGAGCACCTCGTGGGTGCCGTAGCGCTTGTGGATGTCTTGGACGTCGAGTTTGTCGCTCATGGCAGCGTGGCGTGGGAGGATTGGGGGACGTGCGGGCAGAAAACAGGGGGCGTCAGGCGCTGAGCAGCGGCCCCGAGCGCCGGGGCTCCCGGCCGGACACCTTGGCCACTTCCAGGCCGGTGGTGGCCCAGCGCACGATGTGGCGGGCGTACAGCACCCCGTGCACTTCGGCGTGCAGGGGGGTGGTTTTGCCCGTCATGGGTTCGATGATGTCGGCCACCGCATCGCCGGGTTGCAGGGTGTCTCCGGGGGCGCGGTGGTACACCAGCACGCCGGGGTGGGGGGCTTGCAGCACCTGTGTGCCCGCCAGGGGGGTGGGTTGGCACGCCAGTTCGGGCAATGCAGGGGCCGGGCCTGCTACCGCGCCCAGGTGAACCAGGTAGGACAGCAGGGCCTGGGCATCGGCCTGGGCGTTGGCATGGGTCACGTCGGTCTGGCCCCGCAACTCCACCGTGGTGCTGGCACAGCCCTGCGGGATGGGGCGTTGGTCGGCTTCGGGGCCGTGCTGCTCGCGCAGTCGCTGTGTCAATTGCCACCACACCCCACTCAGGGCTTCGTCGTAACAATGGCCTCCCGAGCCTTCGGCCACCAACACCGCACGGGCACCCAGCAGCGCCGCCAAGGGCAGCAGGGTGTTCATGCACGGGGGCTCCAGGTACAGGTGCACGGCGGCTTCGAAATCGCAGTGCAGGTCCAGGGCCACATCGGCGTCATGGGCCAGCCTCATCAGGGTGTGGCGCAGGCTGTCCAGCTCGGTGACGGGCGGGTGGCGGTCCAGGGCGGCTTGCAAGGCCCGGCGGATGGTGGCGGCATTGGCCGCCGCGTCGGGTCCCAGTTGGGGCCAGACCTCGTGCCCGGGCTCGGTCAGCCAGTCGGCAAACCGGGGGTAGTGCCGGTTGAAGTTGCTGGCGGTCGCCAGCTCAAAGCGGCCCAACTGGCTGTGCATCACCGTCTGGTCCAGCCCGATGGGGTTGGCCACCGGCACCAGCACCACCTCGCCTTGGATGAGCCCATCGGCTTCGGCCTGTTGCAACAGGGCTCGCAAATGGTGCAGGGTGAGCATGCCTGGCAACTCGTCGGCATGCAGGCTGGCCTGCAGCACCACCTTGGGGCGTGCCCCGGGGGCACCAAAGTGATGGCTGACGAGTCGGCGTTGGGTGCCGCTGGCTTGGGGAATCAAAAGGTGTTCGCGGGTTTGCATGTCAAAAACAAGAGCGAACTGTTGTTGTAAATAAAGCGCTATGTGCCAAAAAACTATTGAACGTTTGTCAATGCACACGCGGCTTCAGGTGGGCCAGCCACTTGCGTTCGGCCAGCTTGAACAGGCCGACCAGCGTCAAGGTCAGGATGGCGTAGATGGCCCCGGCCGTGATGAAGGCTTCGAACGGCAGGTAGAAGTCCGAGTAGATGCTGCGAGCCGCCCCGGTGATGTCCATCAACGCCGGCACCGCACTGGCCAACGACGTGGCCTGCAACATCAGGATCACTTCGTTGGAGTAGGCGGGCAGGCAACGGCGCAGGGCCGAAGGCAGCACAATGCGCCGCATCACCCCCCAGCGGCTGTAGCCACAGGCCTGCGCGGCTTCGATCTCGCCATGGGCGGTGTCGCGGATGGCACCCGCCAGCAGCTCGATGGTGTAGGCGCAGGTGTTGAGTGCAAACGCCAGCACCGCGCAGAAAAAGGGTTGCTTGAACCAGGTCCACGGCCACTGGTCGTCCCAGCGCTGCTGGATCCAATCCAGTTGGGCCAGGCCAAAGTAGATGAGGTAGACCTGGATCAACAAGGGCGTTCCCCGCAGCACGTAGGTGAACAGCCACACCGGGCCGCTGATCCAGCGGTTGCTGGACACCCGCGCCACCGACAGCGGCAAGGCCAGGGCACCGCCCACCGCCAGCGACGCCAGCAGCAAGGCCAGCGCGTTGAGCGTGCCCTCCCAGAACAG
>DASUON010000029.1:0-2571 GCA_036276615.1 Burkholderiaceae bacterium | reverse complement strand
ATCCAGTGGCTGAACAGGATCAAGGCAAACAGCAGAATGGAAAACCCCACTCGGAAGGCCAGTGCCCGCGCCATGCGTCGGCTGCGCTCGGCACTCGCCTTCGCCACCCCTTCAGGGTCCGCGGCATCCTGGGTGGCGTTGGGCCGCCTCAGCATGAACAGCAGCGCCGCAGCCAGGCTGCCCAGGATGGCGACAAAGGCCACAATCACCAGATACGTCATGTGCGGGATTATCGGGTCATGAACATGCAGCGTGAACGCTTGCGACGCCTTCTGGTCGTGGCCGCCGCCGTGGTCGGCGTGGCCGTGACCGCATCGCTGGGCCGCTGGCAGTTGTCACGCGCCGCGCAGAAGGAGCAGATCCAGGCCGACATCGTGGCCCGTCAGGCCCTGCCGCCGCTGTCGCCCCCGCAATGGCAGGCGGTGTTGGCCTCGCATGCCGTTGGGGCTGACGACGCCGCCTGGGCCAGCATTCACCATCGCCAGGTGTCGGTGCAAGGCCAGTGGGTGCCCGAAGCCACCGTGTACCTCGACAACCGCCCGCTGGACGGGCACGCGGGTTTCATCGTGGTCACGCCGCTGCGCCTGGAGCCCGGGGGGCGGGTGCTGCCCATTCAGCGGGGCTGGCTGCCGCGCAACGCCGCCGACCGCACGCGGGTGCCCGAGCTGCCCACGCCGCAGGGTTCGGTGACGGTGCAGGGACGGCTGGCCCCACCGCCGTCGCGGATGTACGAGCTGGGGGCCGAGCAGGCCGGGCGCATCCGGCAGAATCTGGACCTGCCCCGGCTGAGCGCCGAGCTCAAGGCCGAGGTGCTGCCCCTGTCGCTCTTGCAGTCACCCGAATCGGGCGGGGCCGACGGCGCAGGCCCCGATGGCCTCACCCGGTCTTGGCCCATCACCTTCCCGGACGTGCACAAGCACCACGGCTATGCCTTGCAATGGTTTGGCCTGTCCACCCTGATTGTTGTGTTGTATGTCTGGTTCCAAATCATCCTCCCCCGCCGCCGCGCCCGCTGAGCCCCAGGCCGCTTCCCGCGACCAGCCGCTGGGCCTCACGGTGCACAGCCTGCCCAGCCTGGACGCCCAGTCGCTGGACGCGGCGGTGCGCACCCGCTCGTCGCGCATCAAGCTGCTGTTGCTGTTTCTGGTGGCGGCCTCTCCGGTCATTGCCTCGTACTTCACCTACTACGTCATTCGCCCCGAAGGCCGACGCAATTACGGCGAGTTGATCCAACCCCAGCGCCCCCTGCCCGAACTCCAAGGGGTGGGCCTGGGAGGCTTGCCCGTGGCCCTGCAAAGTCTGCGCCACCAGTGGCTGCTGGTGACGGTGGCCGACAGCGCCTGCGACACCCGTTGTGAAAAGAACCTTTACCTCAGTCGCCAGTTGCGTGAAAGCCTGGGCAAGGACAAGGACCGGCTGGACTGGGTGTGGCTGCGCACCGGCAGCACCGAGCCGACCCCGGCGCTGAAGGCCGCATTGGCCACCGCCCAGGTGGTGCAGCTGGATGAAGCGGCCCTGGCCCAGTGGCTGGAGCCTGCCCCCGGCCACGCGCTGGCCGACCACCTCTACCTGGTGGACCCCTTGGGCAACTGGATGATGCGTTTCCCCGCCGAGGTGGACCCGGCCAAAGCGCGGCGCGACCTGGAGCGCCTGTTGCGGGCCTCCAGCTCGTGGGACCAGCCTGGGCGTCCTTCATGACCCCCACGGACCTCTACAACCTCAGCCCGCTGGGCCAGTTGCTGGTGCTGGGTGCACTGGTGGCCGTGCCGCCACTGGCCTGGGTGCTGTGGAAAAGCCGTGGCCAGCACACGGCGGGGCGTTTGCACGCGTTGACGGTGGTCACCCTGTTCCTCACTTTCGACCTGGTGCTGTTCGGTGCCTTCACCCGGCTGACGGATTCCGGCCTGGGCTGCCCCGACTGGCCGGGCTGCTACGGCCACGCCAGCCCGGTGGGCGCGTCGGCCCACATCGAGCAGGCCCAGGCCGCCATGCCCACCGGTCCGGTGACGGCGGGCAAGGCTTGGGTGGAAATGGTGCACCGTTATCTGGCCAGTGGCGTGGGGGCCTTGATCCTCATCCTGGCGGGCTGGACCTGGTGGGCCCGTCGCCAAGTCCAGCTGTCGCCCTGGTGGCCCACGGCCACCCTGGTCTGGGTGTGCCTGCAAGGCGCGTTCGGGGCCCTGACCGTGACCATGAAGCTGTTTCCCGCCATCGTCACCTTGCACCTGCTGGGCGGTTTGGTGCTGCTGTGGCTGCTGCGTCGGCAGGCGCTGGGGTACGCGGCCCCCGAACTGACATCGGGGGGGCAAGGGCTGCCCGGCGGGGTGGCGTGGCTGTGGCGCGGCGTGTTTGCGCTGGTGTGGCTGCAAGTGGCGTTGGGCGGCTGGGTCAGCACCAATTACGCGGTGATGGCGTGCTCCGACTTTCCCACTTGCCAGGGCCAGTGGTGGCCTGACATGTCCTTTCTCCGCGGCTTTGAGTTGTGGCGTGACCTGGGCCAGACCGCCGCTGGCGAGGCCCTGCCGTTTGATGCCCTCACCGCCATCCACTACACCCACCGCCTGGCCGCCT
>DASUON010000028.1:0-3193 GCA_036276615.1 Burkholderiaceae bacterium | reverse complement strand
GAGGCACTGGAAGCCGTGCGCCCCGGCGACACGCCGCGCCGTTATGTGCAGCGCGTCACCCGGCTGAAGTTGCAGGCCTCGTTGCAGCGTTTGCAGCGCCGTGGTCTGCCACCCGCGCCCGTGTTGTGTGCCGACACCACGGTGGCCCTGGGGCCTGACATCCTGGGCAAGCCCGAGAGCCCGGACCACGCCTGCGACATGCTGGCCCGCCTGGCCGGGCGCGAACACCGGGTGCTGACGGCGGTGGCCGTGGGCGTGCCCGGCCACCCCACGCAGCCCGAGGGCTGGTTGCGCCTGAGCGAGTCGCGGGTGCGGTTTGCCCCCCTGACGGCGGCGCAGATCCGCCGCTATGTGGACACGGGTGAGCCCATGGGCAAGGCCGGGGCCTACGGCATCCAGGGCCGGGCGGCGCTGTGGGCGTCGCACCTCAGCGGCAGTTACTCTGGCATCATGGGTTTGCCCGCGTTCGAAACCGCCGAGGCATTGCGCCTGGCGGGCGTGGACTTGGTCTGAACAGGGAGACACCGTGGGACAGGACATCCTCATCAATTGGGCTCCGCACGAAACGCGGGTGGCCGTGGTCGAGCAGGGGGCCGTGCAAGAGGTGCACATTGAGCGCACGCTGGAGCGTGGGCTGGTGGGCAACATCTACCTGGGCAAGGTGTCGCGGGTGCTGCCGGGCATGCAGTCGGCGTTCATCGACATCGGGCTGGACCGGGCGGCCTTTTTGCATGTGGCCGACCTCATGCCCAACATCCTGGCCAAACACGGCGGGGCGGGGCGCGATGCCCCGGCACGCGCCAGCGGTGGCGGCAAGTCGGCCACGCTGTTGCAGCCCGACCCGGTGCTGCCCATTGAAAAGCAGATTTTTGAAGGCCAGGCCCTGATGGTGCAGGTGCTCAAGGACCCCATCGGCACCAAGGGCGCGCGGCTGTCGGCGCAGATCAGCATTGCCGGGCGGCTGCTGGTGTTTCTGCCGCAGGACCAGCACGTGGGCGTGTCGCAAAAAATCCCGGCGGAGCAGCGGGAGTCCTTGCGCAAGCGGCTGATGCACCTCACGGTCGACATGGGCGGCGGCTTCATCCTGCGCACCAACGCCGAAGACGCCACCGACGACGAGCTGGCCGAAGACATCGCCTACCTGCGCAAGACCTGGGTGCGCATCAAGGACGCCGCCACCCGCCAGCCCCCGGCCAGCCTGCTGCACCAGGATTTGAGCCTGATGCAGCGGGTGCTGCGCGACATGACCAGCACGCAGACGGCCAGCATCCGCATCGATTCGCGCGAGCAGTTTGCGGCCTTGCAGGCGTTTGCCACCGAGTTCATGCCCGACACCGCCGCCAAGCTGGCGCTGCACCGTGGCGAGCGGCCCATTTTTGACCTGTTCAACGTGGACGAGGAAATCACCCGCGCCCTGTCGCGGCGGGTGGATCTGAAATCGGGCGGCTACCTCATCATCGACCAGACCGAGGCGCTGACCACGGTGGACGTGAACACCGGCGGTTTTGTGGGGGCGCGCAACTTCGACGACACCATCTTTAAGACCAACCTGGAGGCCGCCCAGGCCATCGCCCGCCAGCTGCGGCTGCGCAACCTGGGGGGCATGGTGATCGTGGACTTCATCGACATGACCCGCGACGACCACCGCGACGCGGTGCTGACCGAGTTCCGCAAGCAACTGGCGCGTGACCGCGTCAAGACCATGGTGGGCGGCTTCTCGCAGCTGGGCCTGGTGGAGATGACGCGCAAGCGCACCCGCGAGTCGCTGGCGCACATGCTGTCCGAGCCGTGCCCAGCCTGCCAGGGCCGGGGCGAGGTGAAGACCGCACGCACGCTGTGTTACGACATCCTGCGCGAAATCCTGCGCGAGGCCCGGGCCTTCAGCCCGCGTGAGTTCCGGGTGGTGGCCTCACCCCAGGTGATCGACCTGTTCCTGGACGAGGAAAGCGCCCACCTCGCCAGCCTGAGCGACTTCATCGGCAAGCCCATTTCCCTCAAGGCCGACGCCGGCATGACGCAAGAGCAGTACGACATCGTGCTGCTCTGACGTTGTGACACCGAATTGCTATAAAAACAATAGCTGCTTGCGCTTTATTTGTAAGCGCTAGGTGCCAAAATGGCATTTAGTTTTTTGGGGATGCTTCGTTGGCCACCCGGTTGCGTCCGGCCAGTTTGGCCTGGTACATGGCCAGGTCGGCGCGGGTGACCAGCGTGTCGGCATCGTCCCCGGTGGGGTCCAACGTGGCCACGCCCACGCTGACGGTGGGTTCGATCCATTCCCCGCCTTGGGCTTGAAGGCGCAGCTCGGCCACCGCGGCGCGCACGCGTTCGGCCACCACCAGGGCCGCGGCGTTGCTGGCGTTGGGCAGCAGCACGGCAAATTCCTCACCGCCGAAGCGGGCAAAAATCTCGTCCTGCCGCAGGCTGCGCAGGCAAGCCTGGGCCACCTGCCGCAGGGCCACATCGCCCTGGCTGTGACCGAATTTGTCGTTGATGCGCTTGAAATGGTCGATGTCCATCACCAGCACCGACAGCGGTTGGCCCTGGCTGGTGAGGGACTTCAGCGCCACCTCACAGGCGTGGAAGAAGTAACGGCGGTTGTAGGCGCGTGTCAGCGGGTCGGTGATGGCCAACTGCTCGGCCATGCGCCGGGCACGTTCCGCGTCGAACAGCAGGTGGGTGATGAGCCACAGCAACGGCGGCCCGATGAGCAGGGGGATGGTCACGCCAAACGCCTCGGTCAGCCACAGGCGTTCCGGGGGTTCTCCGGCCAGGAAGTGCCCCACAAAGGCCAGCACCACCGAGGCCGCCACGGCCACCGAGGTCAGGACCACCGTGGACCGCACGGTGCCCCACGACAGCAGTTGGGTCTTGAGCTGGCCGATCAGCCGCGGCGGGCGGCGGGTTTGCCAGGGCAGGGTGGACGTGTCGAAGCCCGCGGATGGGGGCGCGTCGTGAACCTGGGCGTCATGCATTTGCGTCGCTCCCATGGCGGTGCAGCCGTGCGTACAGCCCGTCGGCGGCCAGCAGGCTGGTGTGGGTGCCTTGTTCGGCCATGCGGCCATTGGCCAGCACCACCACCCGGTCGGCGTGTTCGATGGTGGACAGCCGGTGCGCAATGACGATGGTGGTGCGCCCGGCCATCAGCCGGGTCAGGGCGTCCTGCACCAGCCGCTCAGATTCGTTGTCCAGC
>DASUON010000027.1:0-4485 GCA_036276615.1 Burkholderiaceae bacterium | reverse complement strand
CCGCTACCAGGGGGCCATGCAGAACCTGGGGTCGGCCCACGCGTTTGCCACCCAGCTGCAAAAGGCTGGCTACGCCACCGACCCCCAGTACGCCAACAAACTGAGCAAGGCCATCAACACCACCTTGCACCTGCAGCGGGCCTTGATGGCCAGCCGCATGAGCCCGGCCCAGCAGGGTTGACGGGGAGAACACAGCATGAGTGCAGGCCTCAACATCGGCGCCCGGGCGCTGAACACCAACCAGTCGGTTCTGAACGTCATCGGGCACAACATTGCCAACGCCAACACGGTGGGCTATTCGCGCCAGTCGGTCAGCCTCAGCGCGGTGGAAGGGCAGCAGGCCGGTGCCGGGTATTACGGCAAGGGCGTGGAGATTCTGGCGGTCAAGCGCTCGTATGACGCGTTTCTGGCCCGCCAGGCCAATGCCACCCAAACCGTGGCCTCGTCGGACGCGGTGCGCTACCAGAAGATGCAGCAGGTGGAAAGCCTGTTCCCCTTGGGCGACGGCAGCCTGGGCACCTTGTTGAACAAGGCCCTCAATGCCTGGACCGACGTGCAATCGTCCCCCACCGACTCCACCGCACGGCAGGTGGCCATTGCGTCGGCCGACCAGTTTGCCGCCCGCGTTCGTGACACCTACACCCGCCTGGACGAAGTGGGGCAGACCGCCCGGTTGCAGGCCACGGAAACGGTCAAGTCCATCAACCAGATGGCCACGCAGCTGGCCGAGCTGAACGACAAGATTTCCCGCGTGTTCTCGTCGGGCCTGCCACCCAACGACCTGCTGGACCAGCGTGACAAGCTGCTGGCCGACCTCAACAAGCTGGTGAAAACCACCACCGTGGCCGCGGACGACGGCAGCCTGACCGTGTTCGTGGCCAGCAGCCAACCGCTGGTGATCGGCAACCGCTCCAATGGCATGAGCGTGGACCCCCACCCGCTGGACACCGAAAACCGCCTTCAGCTCAACTTCGTGATGGAAGGCAGCAAGACCGACATCAGCCCCGAGCTGCTGGGCGGCGGCGAAATCAAGGGCCTGATCGACTTCGTCAACACCGACCTCAACCAGGCCAAGGAAGCCCTGGGCCAGATGGCGTTGGCCACGGCCATCGAGGTCAACAACCAGCACAAGAGCGGCCTCAAGCCCGATGGCACCGTGGGCGGTGCGCTGTTTTCGTTCTCCGTGCCGGTCACTCCCTCGGCACCCTCGCGGTTTTCGCTGGACTTTCAATCCACCGGCCTGCAAGCCGACGACTACGTGGTGCAGTACAGCGCGGCCAGCCTGGCCACGGTGCAGCGCTTGTCTGACGGCAAGTACTACAACCCGGCCACCAGCGCCTTCGAGACCGCGCCGACCACCATCGACTTCTCCACGCTCACCCCGCCCAGCGACCCGCAGTTGCAGTTCGACGGCATTTCGCTGCGGCCCACCGCCGCCGCCACGGTGGGCGAAACCTACCGTTTCAGCCCCACCCGCGACGCCGCGCGCACCCTGGCGGTGGCCTTGAGCGCGCCCAGCGAGCTGGCGGTGGCCAGCGCCATCGGCCTGTCACCGGCGTCCACCAACACGGGCAGCACGGCCATCCAATCGGTGGGGTTGTCGGTGCAGCAGGGCAACCTGCCCGCACCGGTGCCCACCTTCAACATCCAATACAACGCGGGCACGGGGCAGTTTGGCATCGTGGCCCCGGTGCCGGCCAACATCCAGGCCCCCACCACGCTGACGTACACGCCGGGCCAACCACTGGTGTGGTCCTACGACGACGGGGGCAGCCCGGCCAACAAGTTCACCTACCAACTGAACTTGCGGGGCGAACCCAAGAACGGCGACCAATTCGCCATCGGGCTCACCACCCCCACCGCGGCACGTTTCAACGGCGGCAACGCCACCGCCATGCTGGGTGTGCGCGACCACAAGGTGCTGGACGGCACGGTGGCCTTGTCCGACACCTATGTGGCTGCGTTTTCCACCGTGGCCTCCACCGTCAACGAAACCAAGTTTGCCGCCGAGTTTTCGGCGGGTCAGGCCGCCAAGGCCGAAACCCAACGCGCCAACATTGCCGGCGTCAACCTGGACGAGGAGGCCGCCCTGCTCATCCAGTTCCAGCAGGCGTACCAGGCGTCGGCCAAATACATGAACACGGTGCAAAGCCTGTTCGACACCTTGATCTCGGCCTTCCGCTGACCCACACTCTGAATGGAGTGAGCCATGACCATCTACCGAGTCTCCACCGCCAACACCTACGACCGGGCGCTGTTCAACATCCAGCAGCGCCAGTCGGAGCTGGGCAAGTCCCAGGCCCAGCTGAGTTCGGGCAAGCGCGTCCAGCAAGCCAGCGACGATGCGGTGGCGGCCACGCTGTCCGAACGCACGCTCAACCGCCTGGCCCGCACCGAGTCGGATTTGCGCTCGCTGGAGGCGTCCCGGCGCTCGCTGGCGCAGGCCGAAAGCACGTTGGGCACGGTGTCCGACCTGTACGACCACTTCAAGGAGCTGGTGGTCAAGGCGGGCAATGCCACGCTCAACGCCAGTGACAAGCGCTCCATCGCCGAAGAAATGAAGGGCGTGCGCGAGCACCTGCTGAGCCTGGCCAACCAGAAAGACACGGCGGGCCAGCCGCTGTTTGCGGGCATGGGCCCGTTGAACCCGCTGGGCAACCCGTTTGTGGAGCAGCTCAGCAGCCCCGCGGTCAACCAGACCACCTATGGCCCCGACGGCAGGGCCGTGCAGTGGGATGCCACCCGGGGCCAGCAGGCGGCCACCGAAACCTCGCTGCCGCAGGGGGTGGACGGCTACAGCGTGTTCAAAGGCGTCAAGGGCGATCCCGCCGCCATCGCCGACACCACCACGGGGGTCATCCAGGCTGTGTCGGTCAAGGTCACCACCCCCAACCCCGACGTGTTCGACACCACGGCCGATGCGCTGGGCGGTACCCAGGGCAAGTACGCCATCACCTACACACCGGGCACGCCCGCCACCTGGACCGTCACCCAGACCAACCGCACCAACGCACCCTTGCCCCCCGCGGCGCCTGCACCGTACAACCTGTTGCCCGCCCAGGTGACCACCGTGGGGCAGGACGTGGTGCTGAACTTCGACGGCATGGAGGTGTCGCTGCATGCCGATGAGCTCGCCGACCTGAACACCCCGGCCTCGTTCAGCGTCACGCCCGCGGTGGACCGCGACATCTGGGAAACCATGGACCGGGCCATTGGCGCGCTGGAGCAAGGCGAATCCGGGCACGACCTGTCGCAAGAGCTGGACGTGGTGCACAACCAGTTGGCGCTGCGCCAGGACCAGATGCTGTCCGCCCGCGGGCAGTTGGGCGACTGGCTCACCCGGGCCGATGCCATGGAGTCCAACTTCACCGACCGCACCGTGGCCTACCAGAAAGAGAACTCCGAGCTGGTGGATGTGGACATGGTCAAGGCCGTGACGGACTTTCAGAGCAACACCACGGCTTACCAGGCGGCCCTGCAGTCCTACGCCCAGGTGCAGAAACTGTCGATGTTCGACTATTTGCGGTAACGTCGGTGCATGCTGCACTCGCCGCTTGACGACATCGCCTTTGCCTACGAGCCCGTCTGGGACAAGACCCGACGCATCTGCGCCTCCCGCCTCACCATCCACGCGCTGCGCTCGGGGGTGGTGGACATCGTGGCGCTGCTCACGGCGCTGATTGACGGCTTTCCCCCCGACGCCCCACCCCTGCTGCTGTCCACCGATGAGCCCATGCTGCTCATCAAACTGCTCAAGCAGGCCCCGGTGCGCAACACCTGGCTGGAAGTGCCCGAACCCCTGTGGCGGCAGCCCTCCACGCTGGCGCTGATCATGGCGGCCCGCCGCTTCGGCCACCAGCTGTTGTGGCGCGGGGAGTTGTCCGCCTTCGAGCCCTATGGCCAGAAGTTTCCCGGCCTGCGGGCCGTGCTGGAGCTGTCGCTGGACGACGCCATCCAGGCCCTGCAATCGGCCTCGCAGGGGGGGGAGTTCTCCATCCCGGCCCATGTGCAGCGCATTGCCAGCCCCATCCTGCCCGGGCATTTGTACGTGGGGGTGTCCAGCCGGGCGCTGGCCGACCATTGCCTGGACCGCAAACAGGTCTGGGGCGTGGTGGGGTGGCCCGACGACGAGCTGCTGATGTCCCAACCGCACAGGGCCATTGGCATGGACCAGCGCGTCATCGGGCAGATCATGCAGGCCGTGGACGCCGAAGTGCCCATCCAGACCCTGGTGGCGGTGGTGGCGCAAGACCCGGTCATCGTCTACCGGCTGCTGCGCATGGTCAACTCGGCCGCGTTCGGCCTGACGCACGAGGTGGGCACCATCCGCCACGCCCTCATGATGCTGGGCTACGACAAGCTGCGCAGCTGGTTGCAAGCCTCCCAGGCCGGGGCCAGCACCGACCGGTCGCTGCACCCCTTGCGCCACGCCATGCACATGCGGGCCCGCCTCATGCGCCTGCTGCTGGACGCCCAGGCCGACGA
>DASUON010000026.1:0-4375 GCA_036276615.1 Burkholderiaceae bacterium | reverse complement strand
GGCGCGGCGCGTGCGCCCGCGCTCAAGCTTCTGCAGCCGCCGCTGGTCAGCTTCACCGACGTGAACAAGACTTACGACGGAACGGCGCTGGTCGTGCGCGACCTGAACCTCGACATCCGGCGCGGCGAGTTCCTCACACTGCTCGGCCCGTCGGGCTCCGGCAAGACCACCACGCTGATGATGCTCGCGGGCTTCGAAACGCCCACCGAGGGCGAGATCAGCCTGGCGGGCGTTCCGATCACGCGCACGCCGCCGCACAAGCGCAATTTCGGCATGGTGTTCCAGAACTACGCGCTGTTCCCGCACATGACGGTGGAACAGAACGTCGCCTATCCGCTCAGCGTGCGCAACATCAAGGGCGCGGACCAGAAAACCAAGGTGGCCACCGCGTTGGATATGGTGCAGCTCGGCGCGCTCGGCTCGCGCTATCCGGGGCAACTATCGGGCGGGCAGCAGCAGCGCGTGGCGCTGGCGCGGGCCCTGGCCAGCCGGCCTTCGCTGCTGCTGCTGGACGAACCCTTTGCCGCCCTCAACCCCTTGCTGCGCCAGGGCCTGCGCGAGGAACTGCGCCACATCGGGCAGCGCTGGCAGGTGCCGATCGTGCTCATCACCCACGACGTGGACGACGTGCTGGCCCTGGCCGATGTGGCCTTCGTGTTCGACGCTGGCGCGGTGGTGCGCGAACTGTGCCTGCACAGCGGACGCTCGCGCGAGCTCGCCCGGCAAACCTTGACCCCGCCCCCGCTGCGGCCCCGGCGCGAGGTGGACGACCTGTGCCTGCACGCCTTGCTGGCCCCGCTCAGCCATGCCTGAAGGCGGCCTGCTGCAAGCCGAACTGCGCTTGGCTGGGCGGCTGGACGAGCGTTTTTTCCGCCTGCTGGCGGCCATTGACAGCACCGGCTCCATCAACCGCGCCGCCCGGGCCGCTGGCTACACCTACAAAGGCGCGTGGCTGCTGCTGGAAACGGCGCAGAACCTGGCGCGCGCGCCGCTGTTGCACCGCATGACCGGTGGCCCCGGCGGCGGCGGCACCGCCCTGACCGACGAAGGGCAGGCCCTGCTGGCCGCCTGGCGCCAGATGCAAGTGCAACTGGGCGGCTTTGTGCGCGAGCAAGAAGCCTGGTTGCGTACCCAACACCCGGCCTTGGCCGGTCTACTCAGGAGGTTGTCCATGAAAGCCAGTGCACGCAATCAATTCGCCGGCACCGTCAGCGCGGTGGAGGTGGGGCCGGTCACCACGCAGGCCACGGTGGAACTGCCCGGGGGCCAGTGCGTTACCGCCACCCTCACGACCAGTGCCGCCAAACGCTTGAAACTGTGGGTGGGCAGCGAAGCCATTGCCTTGGTCAAGGCGTCGGAGGTGGTGCTGGTCACCGACTTCGCGGGTTACGTGCTGTCGGCCCGCAACCAGTTTGCAGGCACCGTCTCACACATCGAAAAAGGCGCCGTGTCCTGCCTGGTGGGGTTGACGCTGCCCGGTGGTGCCATGGTCAGTGCCACCGTGACCCACGAAGCCGTGGCCGCCCTGGGCCTGCGCGCCGGCCAGCCCGCCACGGCGGTGTTCAAGGCCCACGCCGTGATGCTGGCGGTGCCGCAGCCGTGACGCACCTGCGCTGGCTGTGCTGGCTCAGCAGAAAGCTTTTCGTTGGCGCAGCAGGGCATCCCGGTCAATGCTGGCACGCAACAGTTCCCTATCGGCAGGGCACACGCCTTGCTGAATGAAGTGCCATTCCCACTGGTCGACCCTGCGTGCCACTAGCTGAATCAGTTCGATGGCGCGCTGCCTTTTGAGCCCGAACTCGCTCAGTTCCGTCAGCGCGTTGTCCAGGCTGGATGCCGCTCCGGCTGTTCCCACCGAAAGGGCTTGGTAGCCCAAGTTTTGCAAGGTGGGCACCACGTCGTAGGCGGGGGTCAACTCGTAATAGCCATCGAAACCCAGGCGCACACTGTGGTTGCGCTCATGGTCGTCGGTGTTGTCCATGAGGATGTTGAACACCATGCGTTTGAACAGTTCTTCGCGCATGGCGTGCTGGTGGTCGGGGTGGCCCAGGCGCAGCAAAAGGGTGGCCAGTGCGCTGTAGCTTTCGCCCAGGTGCGCGGCGCGCAAGACGGTCTGGGCCGACAGGCAATGCAGGCGGTGCTTGCCCACGCGGTCGAAGCGCTGGATGGTCAGGGCATGGCGTGTTTTTCCGTGGCGCGGCGGAATGGGCAGCACGCCGGTGGCTGCCACGTTGATGCCGGCTGTGGCCGCCAGGGTCATGGTGGCGTGCTCGACCAAGGGCGTGTCCACCGCGTCGTCCAATTCACTGAACTTGATGACGCACGGCCCGGCGTCGGTTTGCAGCAGGGCCTTGGGCTGCGCGCCACCCAAAGTCACCCCGGGCTGGATCAGGCGCTGCATGTCTGCCGTGATGGGCGCTTGGGTCTGCACGTTTTCAATGGCCGCGCTCAATTGGGCCAAGTCGCGCAGTTGCGGGTAGGGGCCCAGGTGGCGGGGCAGATAACGCTCTGCTGACACCGAAACGCCGAGCGCACCGAAACGGTCGTCTCCGGCAAACAGCAGCATTTCCAGAATCGACAGGCGGGCAGGGCGGTCGATGTGGCGAATGATGCGCTCACCCCAGCGGTCGGGGCGGGCATCGTTGAGCGCGCCTGGGGCGCTGCCCCTTTCGCCCGCCGTGAACGTCTGGTCCGGTATCAACGGCAAGTCCTCGCTCAGCGGAAATTGCCACCACTGCGTGTCGTAAGTGAAGGTGGCGCAGTCCGCCACCAGTTGCGACAGCCTGAGTTCCCCCACCAGCGTGGGTGCGGCAGGGTTCACCATGGCCCAGACGTACAACTGGTCTTGCGGTACGTAGGTGAGCGGGGTGATGGTGGGTTCTGTCATGGTTGTTCAGGCGGGGTTTTCAAAAGCAGAGCGGCCAGACCTGTGGCCGTTGCATTGTTTTGTTCCGTCTTGGCAAGCCGACGCTTTGGCGCGCCGGGCAATGGTTCAGCAACGGTGCGCGCGGCATTCGGGTTGCTGGCGGGCACTGGCGGCCAGCGTTTTGTGCGTGCCTTGGTCACCTCGCGCTCCAGTGCCGCATGGTCCTTGAGCGGGGCGATCAGGCCGGCCAAGCCCTCGGCCTGGTTGATCAGCCACATGCACATCACATAAGAGGCCATGGCCACGGACGGGTCGCCACGTTCGATGCGGGCCATGGTCGGCTGCGATACCCCCAGCTTCTTCGCCCATTGCGCTTGCGTTTCACCCCGCCGTTTGCGCGCAATGACGATGTTTTGCGCGAGCTGTTCAATCGCTTGCAAGACGGCCAGGGGGTAGCTCGCCGGGCTGGTGTTTTGTCGTGGCATTCATAGATGTTATTGAAATTCAATAATTTTGCAAGTCTATGAGTAAAAATAAGTCGGCTCCTGTCGCTACAAGGTGTCGGGAGTGCTGCTGGCAGCAACTTCATGGGTTACGTGCTGTCGGCCCGTTTCATGCTTGTGCTGTTGCATGATCGATACCGCTGTCATGCTGAAACTGGTGGAGGAGTGCGGGGAAAACATCCTCGTGCTGATGGATGGCATTGAGCCGCAAGAGCTGGCGCGTTCGCGCCTGACGCGGCAAACCGTGCTCGAACAGGTGAACGACATGGCCCGTGCCCTGGACAGCTTGCCCGGCCCCCTGCGCAGCGCCATGCCCGAGCTGGACTGGGACGGCTGGCGTGTGACCGCCAGCACCCTGGCCCAACCGGGCACACCGCCCGACGAAGACGCGCTGTGGTTTGCCATTCGGTCCCTGGTGCCGGCCACGCTGTCGTGGCTGCGCGTGTACCGGCTGGCGCAGCCGGAATGGTTTGTGCTGCGGGCGTGAGCCGGGGGTGTAGGGGATGCGACAAATGGGACAGGGTGATTGAGCACATGCCCATGGGGTGGGGGGCTGGTTTCGACCCTGAGCGCTCGCCCGATAAACCCTTAAGTTGACGCTGAGCGTTCCGCTTGTACCGCTAGGTCATCACAAGGAGACACTAGAAAAGTACGGTCCCAAGTATGCGCACCTGTCGAACGAGGTGCCATGCACGCCGCTGGCGAGCGCAGCACCCACGGTGGACTCACCGTGGTGCAGCCCAAGGTTTTTTCTTACAGACCGAGGTCAGACAGTCCGGGATGGTCATCGGGGCGGCGACCAAGCGGCCAGTGGAACTTCCGATCCGACTCCTTGATAGGCATGTCGTTGATGCATGCATAGCGCCGGCGCATGAGGCCGTCGGCCTCGAACTCCCAGTTCTCGTTCCCGTACGACCGGAACCAATTCCCCGCGTCATCGTGCCACTCATACGCGTACCGAACTGCGATCCGGTTGCCTTCATGCAACCAAAGCTCTTTGATGAGT
>DASUON010000025.1:0-4414 GCA_036276615.1 Burkholderiaceae bacterium | reverse complement strand
AATCCAGACGGAATGGGGGTGTATGGGGACCATGCGCAACCCAACTCTGACCAAGCCGCTCCAAATTCCATCCAATGAAAAACCAGCCCGCCGTAGCACGCCTCAAACTGAGTTTTTCAGACCATCCTTAAAGGGCGTTTGGGTTCGGGGTCAGCCGCCAAAACCGCCATTGCGGCAGATCTTGGCGTGTCCCCCCAAGCGCTGACAGAACCGCTCAAAAAGTGGGCCGAATTGCAAGCCTCAGCCAGTAACCAACCGGGCCGGAAGGTTATTTGAGCCCATGTGGTGTGTGGTCCTTCCCGACACGACCAGAGGCACGCGGAGGCGTGTGGAAGCGGGTCAAAGGTTCCAACTATCTGAACATTTTCGTAGTGGCTGGAATTCCTTCCTGCGGGCCATGGCCATCGGTGGACATGGCCGCATCCAAAACGAAGGAATCCGCCATGAACCACCCCACACCGTCCCAGCCCCACGCCCCACTGCGGGCCACAGCGCCAGCGCCTTCCCCGGGCGTCCACCTGGTCCACTCTGCCCGCCCGGTGGTGCCCAAAGATCGCCTCTTGCGCATTGCCGAGGTCGAACACGCCACGGGCCTCAAGAAGTCGTCCATCTACTCCCTGGCCAAGGAGGGCAAGTTCCCGCGTCAGATCGTTATCAGCCGCCGATGCTCGGTCTGGGCAGAAAGCGCGGTTCTGGGGTGGGTTCAGGCCCAGATCGCTTCTGTTCAGGAGGCTGTATGACCACCACCACCCGCAATCCCGCCCCCTGGATGGAGCTGAAACACCACCTGCCCGCCCACGCGCTGGACGAGATCAGCCAAGGCATCGGGCTTCCGCCATCGGAGGCAGTGCTGCGCATGCTCACCGAGGTTTGCACGCATGCCACCAGCCCCGAGGACTTCGCCGAGCTGATCGACTACTTGAACAACCAAGGCAACATCAAAAATGCCCCATGCGCCCGGCATGACGCCCACGGCCTGGAACGGGCGCAGCATGCGGTTCGTCGGCTGTTGCTGCGGTTTTCTCAGTTGTCCCTGGTGGCCGCCTGCCAAACCTACCAAAGCCCGGTTGAAGGTGGTGGCCGCCTCACTTCCGAGGGGCTGCAAAACCTGCATGCCCTGCTGGACTTCGCCAGCGGCTACACCGGAAAACGCGCCACGCGACCCGCCGAGCTTGGCGGCGGTCATGCGGACGTTGTTCAACACCAGATTGACCGCTTTGATGCCGCCGTGGCCGACCTGGCAGCCCTGCCCGATGCCCCTCCCGAATTTCAACAGGCGATTGATGAACTTGTCGGTGCTGCAAGTGACTTCATTGCCGTGATGGAGGGTGATTGACATGCTCCACACCCCGCCAACCCCCGAACTGATCCGCGCCGCCCTGGGCCACATCCCGCCCACGCTGCCTCGTGACGAATGGGCCAAGGTGGCCATGAGCATCAAGTCCGAGTACCCCGACTCCACGGGCTTGGACTTGTTCGACGCCTGGAGCCAGCAGGACGCCGACAACTACGACGCCACCGCCTGCCGCGACACCTGGAAATCGGTCAAGGCCGGGGGCGGTGTGGGCATTGGCTCGTTGTTTCACGCGGCCAAGGCCAACGGGTGGACGCCACCCAAGGCCACCCACCCAGCCAGCCCCCAAGAGGCAGCAGCAGCCCGCCAGCAAGCCCAGCAACAGGCCCAACAACGCGCTCAGCGCCAGCAGCAAGAGGCCGAACAGACCGCCGCCGCACACGCCAGCGCCGCCGACAACGCCACCCGCTTGTGGGGCCGGGCCAGCGACTCAGGCCAAAGCCCCTACCTCGACCGAAAAGGAGTGCAAGGGCACGGCGTGCGCTACCTGGCTGATGGCATGGTGGTGGTGCCCATGAAGGACGGCGATGGCCGCATGTGGAACGTCCAGCGCATTGCACCCGATGGGGGGAAGCGCTACCTCAAAGGTGGCCGCAAAAACGGCCTGTGGCACGTTCTGGGCACCTTGCCGGGCACCCATGGTGCCGCCACACCCGAAACCCCCGCTGCTGGCTCTGAAACGGGGCTTCCTGCGGTGGTGCTGCTGGTTGAGGGCCTTGCCACTGGGGCCACCCTGCACCAAGCCACAAAACACCCGGTGGCCGTGGCGTTTGATGCAGGCAACCTGCTGGCCGTGGCCAAGGCCATTCGTGCGCTGTGCCCCCACGCCCTGGTGGTGGTGTGTGGTGATGACGACAGCGCCACCGAGGCCCGCACGGGCAGCAACCCGGGCCGAGAGAAAGCCACCGCAGCAGCTCGGGCCGTGGGTGCCCAAGGGCTTGGGCTGGCGCTGTTCCCCGAGGGCCTGCCCCCTGGTGGTTCCGACTTCAACGACCTGCACACCCACCATGGCGGGGCCGATGGCTTGGCCACGGTGCAAGCCCAAGTGCAAGCGGGTATTCAGGCCCACCGTGACCAGCAGGCCCGCCAAGCCCAGCAGGCCCAGCCTGCCGTCACCAGCGCCAGCAGCCACGCCAAAGCGGATGCCTCGCCCGAGGCTGAATGGGACCGCTTCGCCGTGACCGATGGCGGGGTGTTTTACAAAGGCGTGGACCGTGACGGCAAGCCCACCGCTCCCGAATGGGTGTGCACACGTCTGGACGTGGTGGCCCTGACTCGTGACGTTGAGGGCAACGGCTGGGGCTACCTGCTCACCTTCACCGACCCGGCAGGCAAGCCCAAGCAATGGGCCTTGCCCGCCCGCCTGCTGGCGGGTGATGGGGGCGAATACCGCTCCATGCTGCTGAACATGGGCTTGCGCCTGTCCAGCAGCGCCCGTGCCCGCAACCTGCTGACCCAGTACATCCAGACCCGCCAGCCCGACGAAAAAGCCACCGCCACCGACCGCGTGGGCTGGCACGGGCGGGCCTTTGTGCTGCCTCACACCACCCTGGGGGACGATGCCGAACGGGTGGTGTTCCAGACCGACAGCGGCATGGAAAACACCTTCCGCGTGCGGGGCACTGCCGATGCCTGGCGTGACCGCGTGGCCGCCCTGTGTGTGGGCAACAGCCGCTTGGCGTTTGCCGTGTCCTGCGCCTTTGCCGGGCCATTGATGCGCCCCGCTGGCATGGAGAGCGGGGGTTTTCACCTGCGGGGTGATTCCAGCAGCGGCAAGACCACCGCCCTACGGGTGGCCGCCAGTGTCTACGGTGCCCCCAACTACATGCAGCGCTGGCGCACCACAGACAACGCCCTAGAGTCCATTGCCGCCCAACACTGTGACGGCCTGCTGATCCTGGACGAACTGGCACAGGTGGACCCCAAGACCGCCGGGGAGTGCAGCTACATGCTGGCCAACGAGAGCAGCAAGGGCCGTGCACTGAGAGGCGGTGGCACACGCCCCCGCCTGACATGGCGGCTGCTGTTCATCAGTGCGGGTGAAATTGGCTTGGCCGACCACATGGCCGAGGGCATGAAGACTGTTCGCACAGGGCAGGAAGTCCGCATGGCCGACATTCCCGCCGATGCTGGCGCTGGCCTCGGGTCATTCGAAACACTGCACGGCTGCGAGGGTGGGGCGGCATTCTCCCGGCACATGGCCGCCCAGTCCGAGGTGGTATACGGCGCTGCTGGCTTGGCCTGGCTGGAGTGGCTCACCCAGCACACCGAGGGCCTGCGCCAGCGCATCAAGGCCAGCGCCGATGCCTTGGCCCTGCAAATCGTGCCCGAGTCAGCCAGTGGCCAAGTACACCGGGTGGGCAACCGCTTTGCCCTGGTGGCCGCAGCGGGCGAACTGGCCACCGAAGCCGGGCTGACGGGCTGGCCCGTGGGTGAGGCCACCCGGGCCGCTCGTGCCTGCTTCAACGCCTGGCTGGCCGCCCGTGGGGGAATCGGCAATGGCGAGGTCACCAGCATGTTGCGGCAGGTGCGCCGCTTCCTGGAGGCCAATGGGGAAGGCCGCTTCACCTGGTGGCACCGTGCCGCCGACGACCATGCAGGCAAGACCCTGGCCCGGGCAGGATTCCGGCGCATGGTCACAGCCGAAGGCACCCCCATCAAGACCGACAGCAAACACCTGCAAGAGTTCGGCGACCGCATGCCCGCGCACCTGGGCGAGGATGTGTTGACCGAATACTTCATCACGCCCGAGGTGTTCCGCACCGAGGTGTGCAAGGGCTTCAGCCATGAGGCCGTGTGCAAGGTGCTGGCCGAACACGACTGCTTGGTGATGAATGAACCAGGCCGCCACGCCAAGAAGGCCAAGCTCCCCGGCCTGGGGGCAGCACGTTGCTACCATGTGCCCCCGCGCATCTTTGAGCTGGAGTTGTGAGGGCCAGCAGCAGCGCCAGCCATGCAGAGCCATGGGCTGGCGCTGGGTGCGATAGGTGGTGGCTATGCTGACGACGGCACAGAACACCGACTTAACATAATGGATGTTGTAGTATTTTTGCCTGATTG